>NZ_JAYWYX010000021.1:0-71082 GCF_048147925.1 Acinetobacter sp. 226
TGTGCTTGACTTGGAAATGTCCATATAGGACATTTCTATTTGGTTATTAGGTAGGACATTTCTACTTGGGAATAACAATTTAACTTTAAAGCTACAATTTAATAAACAAATAATTGTACAAAAAGTATAAAATATAAAAAGGTATAAGATTTATTTTGGATTATGAGTAATCAACAAGAAAAAAAGCTATTTGCTGAACGACTGAATAAAGCTTTGCTGGAAGCAAAGCATCCTATTAGTCCCACTTACTTGGCGAATGAATTTAACAACCGTTACAATGGTCAACCTATCAGTGTACAGTCAGCCAATAACTGGTTATTAGGTAAAGCAATTCCTAATCAGGATAAGTTAGCCATATTAGCCTTATGGTTAAATGTATCTAATCAATGGTTACGTTTTGGAGACATTGATCAAATAAATACACCTAATAGTAATTCATTAGAGTCAATGGATTTAGATTTTCTATTGAAATTCAGAAGATTAAGTAATTCTCAAAAGAAACTGGTTACTTCATTGATAGATGAAATTCTAAGATAATTTATTATGTAGAAGCTTCATATAATGTTGCTTCTCCTTCCTGTAGATCTCAAGCAAATCTTCATATTCTCTTATTTTTGCATATAATCTTTTCAGCTCATTTTTTTTAATGACCACTGAATCTATAGGATCATAACAAGTTCCTAAACATGCCTTTTTTTTCTGTTCCATACTTAAAATAATAAATCAATATTTGATTAAATCATAAACCATCTACAATAAAAAACCAATAAAAAAGCCACAAAAATATACTTTTGTCTATAAAACTGTGACCTGGTTCATAAGCAAAAAACAATTTCAATCAATCACTTAATTTTACTTATTAAAGGAAACCATATTTTTTAATCAAAAAATCCCCGCAATTGCGGGGATTTTTTTATGAAATGATCAGCTGATGAATTACATCATACCGCCCATACCACCCATACCACCCATATCAGGCATCGCAGGTTTGTCTTCTGGAATATCAGTGATCATGCATTCAGTTGTTAACATGAGGCCAGCTACAGATGCAGCGTGCTCAAGTGCAGAACGAGTTACTTTCGCTGGGTCAAGAATACCCATCTCTAGCATGTCACCGTATTCGCCAGTTGCAGCGTTGTAACCAAAGTTACCTTCGCCATTTTTAACAGCGTTGATCACTACAGAAGGCTCATCACCCGCGTTAGATACAATTTGACGAAGCGGTGCTTCGATCGCGCGGCGAAGAATGTTGATACCTACATTCTGGTCATCGTTCGCGCCTGTTACACCTTCAAGTGCTTTAGCTGCACGTACCAGAGCAACACCACCACCAGCAACAACACCTTCTTCAACTGCAGCACGAGTCGCGTGAAGCGCATCATCTACGCGATCTTTCTTCTCTTTCATTGCAACTTCAGTTGCAGCACCGATTTTGATGACAGCAACCCCGCCAGCAAGTTTCGCTACACGCTCTTGAAGTTTTTCTTTGTCATATTCTGAAGTCGACTCTTCAATCTGTGCACGGATTTGCTGTACACGCTCAGAAATCTGAGTTGCATCACCAGCGCCATCAACAATTACAGTATTTTCTTTAGATACAGTTACTTTATGTGCAGTACCCAAGTGATCAAGTGTTGTTTGATCAAGCTGCATGCCGATTTCTTCAGAAATTACAGTACCGCCAGTCAAGATCGCGATATCTTGAAGCATCGCTTTACGGCGATCCCCAAAACCAGGCGCTTTCACTGCACATACTTTGATGATGCCGCGCATGTTGTTTACCACAAGTGTAGCCAGTGCCTCACCTTCAACATCTTCAGCAATGATCAGCAGCGGTTTGCCAGTTTTTGCAACAGCTTCAAGTACAGTGATCAGTTCACGGATATTACCGATTTTCTTATCAACAAGAAGAATGAACGGATTTTCAAGTTCTGCTGTCAAAGTATCTTGTTTGTTTGCAAAGTACGGAGAGATATAACCGCGATCGAACTGCATCCCTTCAACTACATCCAGCGAATCCTCGAAGCCTGAACCTTCTTCAACCGTGATCACGCCTTCTTTACCTACTTTTTCCATCGCTTGCGCAATCAGCTGGCCTACAGTCGTATCAGAGTTAGCAGAGATCGAACCTACTTGTTCAATAGCTTTAGAGTCTGATGCTGGTTTTGCAGTTGCCTTGATGTTTTCAACAACAGAACGTACTGCAATATCGATACCGCGTTTCAAGTCCATTGGGTTCATACCCGCAGTTACTGACTTGATACCTTCGTTCAAGATTGCTTGAGCAAGAACAGTCGCAGTCGTTGTACCGTCACCTGCGATGTCATTGGTCTTAGAAGATACTTCGCGAACAAGTTGAGCACCCATGTTCTCGAACTTGTCTTTTAAAGTAATTTCTTTGGCTACAGTAACACCATCTTTAGTGATGTGCGGCGAACCAAAAGAACGGTCGATGACAACATTACGGCCTTTAGGACCAAGCGTAACTTTTACTGCATCTGCAAGGGTGTTTACACCAGCAATCATTTTTGAACGAGCTGAATCACCAAATTTTACGTCTTTAGCTGACATATTTGACTCCGAATATTATTGTATCTTTACAAAATCTGATTTGGAACGAATAAAACTTTTTAGCGTAGATTAAGCTTCTAATACTGCTAAAATGTCAGATTCTTTCATGATTAAAAGCTCTTCACCGTCTACTTTTACAGTAGTACCTGCATACGTACCGAACAATACTTTGTCGCCAACTTTTACATCTAGTGCACGTACACCATTGTCGGTGATTTGACCATTACCAACTGCAATAACTTCCCCTTGAGCAGGTTTTTCAGCAGCCGAACCAGGAAGTAAAATCCCTCCCGCTGTTTTAGTTTCTTCTTCAACACGACGAATAACAACGCGATCATGTAATGGACGAATGTTGCTCATAAATAACTCCATCAGACTAAGTCTTTTTTAAGGTCACTGATGACGACTTAATTATTCCATGGGTCATCATCAAAAATTTTTGATGTCACTTTTATGGAGATGGAATAAAACGCTTCAAGGGCAAAAATGAAAAAAAATTGGTTTTTTTTAAAGAATTCTTAATTTTCGTCTATTTCTTGGACAGATCAGCTTTAAACACAAAAGATTGTGCCATTTCATCGAACAGATATTGAGAAATGTTTCCTGTGGCATCAATCAGGTTAAAGCTATTAGGTTCATTTTGATGCAGACGATTTGAGGCAGAAGTCCCCGCATGTACATCGTAAACCGGATGATCTAATCCTAGCTTAAATATCTGGTTCAGATCATAAGTCGCCGGTTGATGCAGATGTCCATGCAACACACCAAACAGGCCATGCTCCGCCCAGGCTTGTAACGCAATTTTAGCCATCAGTGGGCTGTCCTTGAAACCGCGCTTGTTTTGAGAAGGCACATAAAAAGGTTGATGGCTGACAATGATTTTTAGTTTGGAAACCGGTGCTTGGGCCAGCTTCATATCAATACGTTGAATCTGCTCAAGCGATAAATGTCCTTTGGTATGATACCGGCGCCGGATTGAATTCACGCCAATCAGGTAAAAGTTTTCTGTTTCAAACACCGGCTCCAGTTCGCCAAAAAAAATCTGGTAGCGGGTGAATGGATTGAAAAACCGGTTCCACAAATGATAAAGCGGAATATCATGATTACCTGGAATTACCATATAAGGTGTATTGAGCTGATCCAGAAATTTCTTACAGTCAAAGAACTGACCAAAACGCGCACGTTGCGTCAGATCACCACTCACCACTACCGCCTCCAATGGGTGAGACTGGCAAAATTGTTGAATCGCTTTTAAACACTCCGGTCTTTCTGTACCAAAATGCAGATCAGAAAGATGTAGAATCATGCGGCACCATTACATTTAAAGCATTTTTTAAAACTGAAATATTTAGAGGAGGTGTCATTTCTACAGTCTCTCCATCTATGGCGATCATCAGCTTGTTACGTCTAGATTCAATCCGTACCTGATCCGCAGCAAAACTATACACATCCGATGCTTCATCAATCTTGCCCCGGATGAGCTGATATACCAGCTTAAACAACGTCATTTTGTCACTCTTAGCGACCACGACACCGGCAACCTTCCCCTGTTCCGCAGCCTGAGCAATCCGCATTTTCATTTCGGCCAGTTGTAGTGGATTATTACCAAAAAAAATCAGTGGAGTTTTAACCGGGTATTTTTTTTGATCTACCCAGATTTTGAGTTTTAATTCTTTGCGATCGCGAATCAGCACATCTAGCGCAGAGGTATAGGCATGTATAGGTAGCCGCCCAAAGATCCGGTTGTAATCTTCACGCTTTTTTATAAATAAAGGATAGAGTCCCAAACTGGCATTATTCAGATAAATTTCCTGATTAATACGAGCGACATGAATAGATTTAATCTGACCTGTGGCAATGACTTGTGCGGCTTCAACCAAGTCCAAAGGAATACCCAGCAACCTTGCTACATAATTAAAAGTACCTAAGGGCAAAATACCTACCGGAATCTGCGTTTCAAGCAAATGCTTTGCGACAGAGTTCAAGGTTCCATCTCCACCAGCTGCGACCACTACCCCAGGTTCGGCAGACTGCTGATGGCGCAGTAAAACTTCGGCCATAATTGTTATAAATTGCTGTGAATCATTGATTTCATAGCTTTTAATCTGATAACCATGCGTTGAAAAAATTTCCATCAATTGCTTATAATTTTCTTGCTGATCGAGTAAACGAAAACCAGAATTATGATTATAAATAATCGATAAGGGTTTAGATTGATTAGACATTTTTTGTTCAGATTAATGTAGACCTATTGGCATTTTGTCCAATTCATACACAATTAATAGTGGCTTTATGTAAAATTCAAATAGTGACCATTTATTTAATCAATAACAAACAAGATTAAACCGTTTTATTTATATTATTGATTTTAAATAAAATAATTAAAATAAATACCATACATAAAATTAATAAATATTATATTAAGTCTTTGAATTTATTTGCATCTAACTGTTTTTTCTATATTTAAATTGAAAATAACATAATATTCCAAATAAGATCCAACGCTTCTTTGGTCTTATTTTTTTTACGATTTTATGCTTTAATACAGCCACTTTTTTTTCATATTTCATCTGGCCAGTATTTTATTGACCAGATTGTACTTTGTACAACATTTTGTACACATTTGAGATAGGCCTCACCATGACCCAAGTGAACGCACCAGAATTCGTTCGTCACCCTAAGCTTATTGCATGGGTGGAAGAAATTGCTAAATTGACAAAACCAGCAAAAATTGAATGGTGTGACGGTAGCGCAGAAGAATATCAACGTTATATCGACTTGATGATCGCTAACGGCACAATGCAAGCACTTAACCAGGAAAAACATCCGGGTTCTTATCTTGCAAATTCTGATCCTTCTGACGTTGCTCGTGTTGAAGGTCGTACTTATATCTGTTCAGAAAACAAAGAAGACGCTGGTGCGACCAATAACTGGGAAGCACCTGCTGAAATGCGTGCTCGCCTGAACGGTTTGTTCGACGGTTCTATGAAAGGCCGTACTTTGTACGTTGTACCTTTCTCTATGGGTCCTTTAGGTTCTCATATTGCACATATCGGTATCGAACTGACTGACTCTCCTTATGTAGCAGTCAGCATGTCTAAAATGGCTCGTATGGGTAAAGCTGTTTATGACGTTTTGGGTACTGATGGCGAATTTGTTCCATGTGTACACACAGTTGGTGCACCTTTAGAAGAAGGTCAAAAAGACGTTGCCTGGCCTTGCAACCCTGAAAAATGGATCGTGCATTATCCAGAAACGCGTGAAATCTGGTCTTACGGTTCTGGTTACGGCGGTAATGCATTGCTTGGTAAAAAATGCCTCGCTTTACGTATTGCATCTTATATGGGTCGTCAACAAGGCTGGTTAGCTGAACACATGCTGATCCTTGGCGTGACAAATCCACAAGGCGAAAAACACTACATCGCAGCTGCATTCCCATCTGCTTGTGGTAAAACAAACTTCGCGATGCTGATTCCACCAGCAGGCTACGAAGGCTGGAAGATTGAAACTGTAGGTGACGATATTGCCTGGATCAAACCAGGTGAAGACGGTCGTCTATACGCAATCAACCCTGAAGCTGGTTTCTTCGGTGTAGCGCCTGGTACTAATACCAAGACCAACCCGAACTGTATGGCTACACTGCACAAAGACGTGATCTATACCAACGTTGCTGTGACTGACAACGGCGAAGTTTGGTGGGAAGGTCTGACTAAAGAAGCACCTGCTAACCTGACCAACTGGAAAGGTCAACCACACACTGGCGAAGAAAAAGCAGCGCATCCAAACGCTCGTTTCACCGTTGCTGCTGGTCAATGCCCTTCTATCGATGCTGATTGGGAAAATCCAGCGGGTGTTCCAATTTCTGCGTTCATCTTCGGTGGTCGCCGTGCAGACACAGTACCGCTAATTTCAGAAGCTATTGATTGGGTTGATGGCGTGTATAAAGCTGCAACCATGGGTTCTGAAACCACTGCCGCTGCTGTTGGTCAACAAGGTGTTGTTCGTCGTGACCCATTCGCGATGCTGCCATTTGCTGGCTACAACATGGCTGACTACTTCACGCATTGGTTAGAAATGGGTGAGAAAGTGGGCGAGAAAGCTGCTGCTGCAGGCAACAAGCTTCCAGGTATCTACAACGTGAACTGGTTCCGTCGTGATGCTGAAGGCAACTTCGTATGGCCTGGTTTCGGTCAAAACATGCGTGTTCTTGAGTGGATCATTGACCGTTGTGAAGGTCGTGCAACTGCTGTTGAGACTCCAATTGGCCGTGTTCCAACTTACGAACAGTTGAACTGGAACGGTACTGATTTCTCTAAAGAACAGTTTGACCTGGTAACTTCTCAAGACAAAGATCAATGGATCAAAGAGCTTGAAAGCCACACTGAATTATTTAACAAATTAGGTGATCGTTTACCTGAAGCGTTGAAAAAACGTCAAGCTGAATTACTTGAAGCTGTTAAATCTGCTTAAGTGCTGATTTAATTTAAGAAGGTCGCGTAAGCGGCCTTTTTTATTAGGTGTCTAAACAATTGATCACAATTCGCCAGATCAACAGATCTGGCAAACTATGGCATACTCGGGACAATACATCAGGGAATATAACTATGAATAAAACCACAATTTTTTTAGGATTAGGTCTCAGCAGTCTACTCATCAGCGCATGCCAGACAGCACCACAACAATTTAATGGCCAGACAGGTTATGAAGTCCTGGAGCGTTCAGAAAATGCTGCGACCCTGAGCTATACACTCGCAGGACGACCAAGCCAAGATAAAAACCGCCTGCAAGCCGCTTGCAGACAGGTTTTAGGCAACTCTAAAACTTATAATATCCAGATTCTAAGCATAAATGAAATTCCCAACCCCACTGCGGAACAAGAACAATATGGCCGACAATTAGGGAACAGCCGTACGCAAATCAGCTTAAGCAATACACCTGATTTATATAATAGCGATAACCCCGGTGCACGCGAAGCCTTAGATGCCCGCCCGACGATCATGCGTGTGATTCGTTATACTTGCTCTTAATCACTGATACTTATTTAAAATGAGGCAATAAAAGGGCTAACAACCCTTTTATTTTTTAACTTTAAAGGGTTTTATAAAAACTGACATTACGAAACTCGGGTGACTCATCCAAATCCGGCCAGGTGGTCGCACTACGCTCATCCAGTTTTTCGTATTGGGGATGACTAAAGTTTTTTACCCGACTATCTGCAACCCACACCTCAGGCGCAAATTTTAAAAACTCATCCAAGAAGAAACGGTTGCATTGGTCATAAAGTACGTCGGCAGCTAACAGGATATTAACCTGTTCTGCCTTATACAGATCATCCAAGTATTCAAGCTCAACACCATTCAACTCAGCATTGGCACGACAAGCGTCTAAACTCACTTGATCGATGTCACAGCAAATCACACGCTTAGCACCTGCCATTTTTGCTGCAATTGCAACGACACCTGAACCTGCACCAAAATCCAACACTACTTTATCTTTTACATGATGTGGTTCTGCCAGCAGCCACTGCGCCATCGCAAGACCAGATGCCCAGCAAAAGATCCAATACGGCGTATCATTCCAGATACGACGGATGACTTCATCATCCAGCTTATCAGTTGGAAATACTGGCGGAATTAGCCAAAGTGAAATAGGTGTATCCGGCAATTGCTGTGCCAGCAACTCACAACCGGGAATTACCTCATGCAAGGGTTGAAGTAAATGATCAGGGGCTTTGGGGAATTGAAAAGTACAGCTCATTGGATTTCTTTTAATTGGTATTTATATCTTTGAAGAATCTCCCCTAGCCCCTCTTTAAAAAAGAGGGGGAAACTCCATCCAAAAATAGTGATCAGAGTTCCCTCCTTTGAAAAAGGAGGGTTAGGGAGGATTTAAAATTAACCTAGCGCTTTTTCAGCAGCTTCAACCGTTTGACGAATCAAAGTGGTAATGGTCATAGGACCTACACCACCTGGAACTGGCGTGTAAGCAGAAGCAATTTCTTCAATACCTTGTAACTGGATATCCCCCACACCGCCGCCATCACGTGGATGGAAACCGGCATCTACAACTACTGCACCTGGTTTGATCCAGTCTTTCTGAATCAGCTCAGCCTTACCTACCGCACCAACAATGATATCTGCTTGCTTCACGAAGCTTGCAAGATCTTGAGTACGTGAGTGGCAAATGGTCACAGTTGCATTGGCTTCAAGCAGCATTGCTGCCATTGGTTTACCCAAAATTGCAGAGCGACCAACCACTACCGCATGTTTACCAGCAATTTCAATGTTGTTTTCTTTCAGGATGGTCATGATGCCTGCAGGCGTTGCAGAACCATAAGCTGCTTCACCCATTGCCATACGGCCGTAGCCCAGGCAAGTGACACCATCTACGTCTTTTTCAAGCGAAATTGCATCAAAACATGCACGCTCATCAATTTGCGCAGGTACCGGGTGTTGGAGCAAAATACCATGTACATCTGGATTGGCGTTTAGTTTTTCAATTTCGGCAAGCAATTCTTCAGTAGTGGTTTCCTTAGGAAGTTCCACTTTAAGTGAATCCATACCAACACGGCGGCAAGCATTGCCTTTCATGCGTACATAAGTAGCAGATGCACCATCGTCACCTACCAAAATCGTCGCAAGAATTGGAGTACGACCTGATTTTGCTTTCAGCGCTTCTACGCGAGTAAACAAGTCAGCTTCTATTTGCTTCGCCAATGCACGACCGTCTAGAACTAATGCCACAGCATTTCTCCCAAGTGTTGATATGAATCAATTTTGCACATTCTACATGATAATGCTAAATATTTTCCGCCAGATGCTGTTTTTATGCGCATACGAATGAATACACTATTGTTTTTTTTTCTGAGCTTGATAATATACGCATCAACAAGACGCGGCGGGGTGGCAGAGTGGTCATGCAGCGGACTGCAACTCCGTGGACGCCGGTTCGATTCCGACCTCCGCCTCCATCTTGTTAAAGCCCGAGTGGTGAAATCGGTAGACACAGGGGATTTAAAATCCCCCGCCCACAAAGCGTGCCAGTTCGAGTCTGGCCTCGGGCACCATTCTTCTACTACAGAAAGATGGTGCAAATAAAGAACCCAGCGAAAGCTGGTTTTTTTATGCCTTTAATTTAGTTATTTCAAAAAATGAGTAAGTCTAAATTTCCTGTTTAAGTTTCATTACCTATTATGCCACCCTGCTTTCATTTAAAATATCATCCAGCAGAGCGTAAATATCCTTGCAGATCCTGTTCCAGTTTTTGCTGAAAATGAATTGGTTCAATGATTTTCACATAAGGTAACCAGTAACGCACCAAAGGCAGTAACTGCATTTCATGACGAATCTGGCAACTAATCAATAATTCTCCAGACTCCAGCTCCTGCTCAATCTGCTGTTCCGGAAATAAACGGCGCTCTTTAAAAAATACTGTGACTGCAGGCTGTACCTTGACCAAAACCTGCTGTTTTTGCCGTCCAAACCAGATACTGTCTTCATCTGTTAGCATTTTCAGTACTTCAGAATCATGCTCAAAACTTTCAGCCTCGAAGACCAGTTTTACCTGCTGCAACTGGCTTAGGCGATAGGTTTTCAACTCGCCCTGTATCACACCAGCCAAGTACCAGATACCATGATGATGAATCAAGCGATAAGGCTGGATAATTTGCACTTGATCTGAATAGAGTAGCTCAATCTGCTGACGTTTATAGATCGCACCTGCAAACAGCTTGAAATGTTCGGCAAACTGTTTGGCATCTTCAAAATAGTAGCCTTTTGCCGAAAATACCTGATTTGCCCGCTCATCCAGCAGTTCACGTATAAAAGACATATCCAGTGTCGGGTACAGATCACTGATCCCGGACAATTGGGCAAAATTCTGGATATCCTGTAACTTGAAACGTCCTAAATAGGAAGGTTCAAGATAATAGCGTTTTGTATTTTCATCCTGTATCAGCGGCAAATAAGAATTAAGGCGATCAAAATCACGCTCAATCGTTCGGGTGCTCACCTGAAATTCTCGTGCCAACTCCTGCACATTTAACTGATGCCCTATATTAAGTTTGGTTAAAATACTGGCCAAACGTTCTGCAAGGCGCTCATGCGTTGACGCATTGCCCTTCATAAATCCCCTCTTTCGCTATTTTTAGCGCAATGCATACTCTGCTTAGAATTTTTAAATTATGGGAAAATTATACAGCTTAATAAAAATGAGATTAGAGTTAATTACTTCAACTTAAGGCTAATAGGCACAGTCTTTTTAAGCTTTTTTACGGCGTTTAAAAGCAGATTTAGAACTTTTCCGGTTAAGCCGTTCCATATAGCGTTCCAGATGCAGCATGGCCTGATACAGCTTGTGTAAATCCGAACGGATGAACTGATTAAGAATAATGACTTTATGTAACCGCTTTAATGCCCGAAAGCCGTGTTCACGCGTATAGGGAGCTGACACTATTTTCATCATATACTTCCTCTTGTTATGTGATATTTCATTCAATACCAAACAATTTAGTCAGGTTAATTTTAATTGTTAATTTACTCCCCAGTTTCGACAGGTTGTGTCGAACAATTAACATTTTTACCATTTTTTAAAATTTAAACCCCTATATCAATCAATTAATTTAAATTGGTTGTCATTTTTTATGCAAAATAAAAGCCAACACAAGTTGGCTTTTATTGTTTTTAGTATTCTAATCACAAGAATAATTAGATGATTTCCACCACAATTTTTCCAATATGCTCACCCGTATCCATGGCTGCATGCGCCTCCTGAATCTGGTCAAACTTAAAGGTCTGATAAATCATTGGCAGACATTCGCCTTGTGCCCATAAGGGTGCCACATGCGTTTTCAAACCTTGTGCAATTTCAGCTTTTTCAGCCGTGCTACGTGCACGCATTGTTGAACCGGTAATAGTCAGACGTTTCATCATGATCTGACCCAGTTTCACTTCCTTAGCCTTGGCACCACCTAAAAATGCGATATATACCAGACGGCCATCACGGCGGAGCAAATTCAAATTACGCTCTAAATATGGCGCACCGACCATATCCAGAATCACATCTACACCTGCCTTATCCGTTGCTTCATTAATGACCTGCTCAAAGTCCTGAGTCTTGTAATTGATTCCTGTGGTTAGATGTGAAATCGCCTGGATTTTCTCGTCATTACCTGCTGTGGCAAAGGTTTTAATACCCAAGGATTTACATAGCATGAGTGCCGTGGTTCCAATCCCACTGGTTCCGCCATGCACCAGTACCGTCTCCCCTGCCTTGGCTTTACCCATCTGGAACACATTTGCCCACACCGTAAAGAAGGTTTCAGGAATCGCGGCGGCCTGCACAAAGCTCACGCCTTCAAGAATATTTAAAGTCTGGCTTTCAGGTACGACGCAATATTCTGCATAGCCACCACCATTGGTCAGGCCACAAACCTTGTCACCGACTTTAAACTGACTTACACCAGTTCCGACCGCAACCACTTCACCTGCCACCTCCAGACCTGGAACAGGAGTCACGCCTTTTGGCATCGGGTATAGACCCTGACGCTGCAAGATATCCGGACGGTTAATCCCAAAGGCATGAACCTTGACCAGCACCTCGTCAGCTTTGGGTTCAGGAATAGCAACTGTTTCATAAGCGAGTTTATCCACCCCACCCGGTTCTGTAATAATGACGTGTTGCATGTTTTGTTGCGACATGGATTGTTTCCCTAACATTGATGTTTTATCTCTCTTAAACTTATTTGAACATAGAACGCTTATGGATTGAAGGCTAATGGACTTATGTATAATCTTTGGGGTATTTTATAAATTGATATCAAGCAGACCATGACTATTATTATTCAAAAAGTTGAAACAGAAGATATAAATCCAGTTCTAGACATCTGGCTACATGCCTCCTTACAGGCGCATGCCTTTATTCCCGCAACATATTGGCAACAACAGCTGATTGCCATGCGTGATCTATATCTGCCTCTTTCTGAAAATTATGTAATCAAAGAAAATCATACAGTTCTGGGTTTTGCCTCACTGCTAAGATCAGAGCAGGTATTGGCCGCACTTTTCATTGATCCCGCCCAGCAGGGCAAAGGTTATGGTGTACGTCTGCTGGATTTCCTGAAACAGCAATGTGAGCAACTGCATTTAAATGTGTATGCTGAAAATACCTCAGCAGTTCAGTTCTACCAGAAACAAGGTTTTAAAATGACCAGTCAAGGGATTGACCAGAATACCGGCCATGCAGAACTGGCTATGAGTTGGTGCAGGCCTTGATCCGGAACATATAAGGGCAATTTATGTCAGCAGTCATCCTTTATAATGAAGATAATTATAGCGATTTTGAATGGTATGAAGGCCTTGCGGTGATCCGCTTCTATGCAGACTGGTGCAAGCCATGTGTTCAAAACTTTCCTGTATTTGAACAACTGGCAGGGTATTATGCTGAGTACAAACCAACCATCAAGTTCGGCAAGATCAATGTCGATCAATCGCCAATTCTGACTTTACGCTATAACGTCTATGGCCTACCTTCCACCCTGATTTTTAAAAATGGCCAGATTATTCACCGTATTGCCGGTGTAAAAAATCTGACTGAAATGAAAGCCATTCTGTCTCAAGTAATGGACGAATCATCCAACTGATGCAAGCAGACCAATGCCCTATTTGGCAGATTGATTCGGCATCTGCACAAACTGCATCAGGAATTTACGCACCAGTGGGAGTACCACCAGAATCAGTGGAAATGCCATCAGCCATGACATGCTCCAGGCATGCAGCCACACTGAGATAAACTGATCACTCCAGCCTTTATTCAGTAGCAGATTAAAGCAGGAAATTGCACCACTCATAATACCGGAAAGGATCAGCGGCATGAGCCAGTTCAGATGTTTGGCATGAAATTTGGGAACTATATTTTTCATCATTTTACCTAATTTTTAAATCGTGAATCGAATTACAGACGTGTGATGTTTATTGCTGCTTGGTCGATCTGTTTTGCAATCTTTTGAATATCTTCAGTGCTTAATTCATCATCAAACAGTTTGTATCGCAATGCAGCTTTCAGACTTTCCATCGCAGTATTAATGTCGATATAACGCTCATCATCTTTAATCCGGCGACGGGTTTCAAACCGGCGAAGAACTTTTTGCAGGGTTTCCTGATAGCTTTCCAGATGCTTAAGACCTTCGTCAGTAATGTGATATTGCTTGCGCTCATCAGCACTCATAGTCACTTGTGTATATTGCTGCTCTTCCAAATAACTAATGGTTGGACAGATCGTGCCGGTGCTCGGCTTGTAGTTTCCGCCGACCAGAGCAGCCACTTCTTTAATAATGTCATAGCTAAACCTGGGTGCCTGGGCAATAAAATGCAGCACCAGCAATTTCATTTCACCTGCTTCAAACAGACGTTTGCGAAGTTTTGGAGAGTTTTCTTGTTCTTCTGAAATAACAGAGTGAGGACTTACAGGCATGGTTAAGATATATCTTAAATTTAATTAAGATATATCTTATTGAGAATTTAATTAAAATTCTAGTTCTAATTCAACTTTTATTTGATCAACTTAAGCATCTAGAAAACCATCATGAATAATTTTATTTCTCATTTCTTTTAGAAAAGTCAAACTTGATGATTCGGACTCAAATAAACTTCCACTTAATTCATTCAACCTCAATAGTTTTCTTTTACCATGTTTAATATCATATTTATAACATTCAAGCTTTTGATAAGAAGAAAGTGTTATAAATTAATTTTCTTTCAAATTGATATGCATAATCCATCAATAGAGAGTGATATTCTTCCACCCCATTCTTGTAAAAAGATTGATTATTATTTTGTTCACCCTTTACCTCATTTAAATTAAAGTACAACATTTCAATTTCTCTTTTTTAACAGATTAATTCTTAATTATTTCCGACTCAAAAATTCTTTTATCATCTTTTCACTTACATCTTCCGGATAACAAAGTGGTGCATATCCACCAGCGCGGTTATAAGCACTGCGTTTCCCACAACGGCTGCCATTACGTGCAGTATTGTAAGGGCATGGACAATTGCCCGGATAACTCTCAATCGACTGTTTAATAATCTTCTGCTTGATTGCTTCAACACTTTGACTACTCTGTTTGGCTTCAGCTCCAAAAGCTACACACAAACCAACCAGTAATAATAATTTTTTCATAAATACCCCCATCTAGGGAGCATTGTATTAATTGACTAGTAAATTAAAAGATCACATTTTGACTAATCGAATGATTTTCATGCAAACAAAATTTAGGCAATAAAAAACCCGCTTTACAGCGGGTTTCTCTAAAACCAATCCAGTCTTATAGACGAACCAGTTCCACAATTTTCTCAGCAAGTTCTTCAGCAGATTCCTGAGCAAAAGTAACATCTGTACCTTCAGTTGCATCAGTTACTACAATCACACCAGTTTCACGAACCAGCGTAACTTGATCAGCTGAAAGACCCGCTTTCGCAATCGCAACCACACCTTGCTGGATCAGCAGGCTTTCAAGTGCTTGAGCATTTTCCAGTGCCTTAGCAGACACAGTTACTGCGGCAGGTTTCTGACCTAAACGCGCAGCACGCGTTTCAGCCGTTACAGGCTCGTTGTGCGCAGTCCATTCCACTGCCGCCTCAACCATCCCCGCACCCACAGTCACGTTGCTTAGACGGTCAATAAAGATGAATGAGCCGGTGTAACGACTATCCTGATAACGGTCGAATACCACTGGCGCATCAAATTCGATAGTGACATCAGCAATTGCATTCAGCTCCAGTTGCTCTACTTCCATTTTTTCCAATGTATTAACATTGGTACGGTAGTGAATTTTCGCAACTTTTGCTGGAATGGTCTGAGTACCGAACTTCACGTTATAAAGTTTGCCAATGACTAGCGGCTGATCATTCATCCAAACCACTGAGGCTCGCGCAGAACGTGAAATTAAAGGCTGCTCACCCGCTTTAACGAGAATGTTACCACGTGAAATATCAATTTCATCATTCAAAGTTAAAGTAATGGCTTGCCCCGCAACAGCGTGATCCAGATTACCATCAAAAGTGACGATTTCTTTGACTGTTGATTTCTTGCCAGATGGCAGGGCAACAATCTCATCACCAACTTTTATTTCGCCCAGAGCGATCGTACCGCAGAAACCACGGAAGTCGAGGTTCGGACGGTTCACATACTGAACCGGAAAACGGAATTCATCTTTGCTGGTATTACGCGTAATTTCAACAGTCTCCAAAGTCTCCATTAAGGTTTGACCTTGGTACCACGGCGTATTTGGTGATTTGTTAACGACGTTATCACCGTTTAGTGCAGAAATTGGCGTGAAAATAATATTTTCAGGCTTACGTTCACCCAACTGTTCAATAAACTTGTTGTACTCTGCCTGAATTTCATTGAAGCGTGCTTCAGAAAATTCAACCAAGTCCATCTTGTTCACGGCCACTACGATATTATGAATTCCTAAAAGACTCGCAATAAATGAGTGACGGCGGGTTTGAGTCTGCACGCCGTAACGCGCATCAATCAGGATGATCGCAAGATCTGCTGTCGACGCACCTGTCGCCATGTTACGGGTGTACTGTTCGTGTCCCGGTGTATCAGCAATAATGAACTTACGTTTTTCAGTCGAGAAATAACGGTAAGCCACATCAATAGTAATGCCCTGCTCACGTTCGGCCTGTAAACCATCTACAAGAAGCGCCAGATCAGGTGCATCGCCAGTGGTACCGACTTTTTTCGAGTCACGGGTAACTGCCTGCAGCTGATCTTCATAAATCAGTTTTGAATCGTAAAGCAAACGACCAATTAAAGTTGATTTACCATCATCTACGTTACCGCACGTCAGGAAACGCAATAAGTCTTTATTTTCATGTTGTTTCAAATAACCCAAGATATCTTGGCTGATTAAATCAGATTGATGAGACATTGCTCAAAGCTCCACAAATACGTTGAAATCGGTTGCTAATCTTTAAATCCACCTAAATCCTCCTTTAATAAAGGAGGACTTTCCTCCAATCAATTTCTGGAGTTCCCCCCTCTTTTCTAAAGAAGGGGTTAGGGGGAGATTACGAGACTCTAGAAATAACCTTCCTGCTTTTTCTTTTCCATCGAACCTGCTTCATCATGGTCGATCATACGGCCCTGACGTTCAGATGTGGTCGCTAAAAGCATTTCCTGGATAATTTCCGGCAAGGTGTTGGCTGTAGATTCCACAGCACCCGTAAGCGGGTAACAGCCTAGAGTACGGAAACGAACCGATTTCATTTGTGGTACTTCGCCTGGATTCAGGCGCATACGCTCATCATCCACCATGATCAGCGTGCCATTACGCTCAACCACTGGGCGTTCAGCCGCCAGATACAATGGCACAAGTTTGATATTTTCAAGATAGATATATTGCCAGATGTCGAGTTCAGTCCAGTTAGACAATGGGAATACACGGATACTTTCGCCTTTATTCACTTTACCGTTGTAAAGGTTCCACAGCTCTGGGCGCTGGTTTTTCGGGTCCCAACGGTGTTTAGAATCACGGAATGAATACACGCGTTCCTTCGCGCGTGACTTTTCTTCATCACGACGTGCCCCACCGAAAGCTGCATCAAACTGATATTTGTCCAGCGCCTGTTTCAGACCTTGGGTTTTCATGATGTCGGTATATTTTGAGCTACCATAGTCAAATGGATTTACGCCCGCATCACGGCCTTCCTTGTTCTGATGCACGATCAGATCAAAGCCATGTTCTTTTGCCATGTTGTCACGGAACGTGATCATGTCTTTGAATTTCCAGCCTGTATCTACATGCAGCAATGGAAATGGAAGTTTTGCAGGATAAAACGCTTTCAGTGCCAAATGCAGCATTACTGCTGAATCTTTACCGATTGAATACAGCATGACCGGATTTTCAAACTCGGCAGCAACTTCGCGGATGATATGAATACTCTCAGCTTCGAGCTGTTTGAGATGAGTAAGTCTTTCCTCATTTAACGACATGGACAACACCAGCTTAGAAAAACGTGTACTTATGACACTTTTGAAAATTTATATTCATTATAGTGATTTACCTATCCTATCCATTGCTTGTTTTATGATATTGATATATCAAAAGCTCATATAAAAATTCATCAATAATGAATATCAGTTTTTATGAATCAAGGTTTTGCATAACGCAGGCTTGGATATTTTGTAGTATTTATCCAGGGGCACTCTGTCAACAAACCAATAAAATCATAGAAAAATAATCTAAAGTAGTGGTTCTCAAACAGTTGAAAAATTACTAGAGTAAGCTCAACTCTGCCCTTTCATATATGTTATTTATGCCCTATAGCACTTTTGATCTCAGCACAGTAAAACACCGCCTGGAACAGGCTCAGCTTGCCGGCTACATTTATCAGCACCAGCAGCATATTTTAGTTCTGCAAGAACCTTTTAGTGATGATGGCAAGCCCTTGAATATCTATCTGCAACATGAACTGACCGCAGACCAAATCGGATTGCAGTTTGCTTTACGTTTACATGAAGGTCATTGGGAATTTCTAGTGGGCATCACCTATAGCAACCAGAATGCAGCTTACGAAATTGGTGTCAGCCATCTCAAAGGAGATCAAAAAGCCTTTAACTTGCTATATGCCTTTTATAATTATCCTAAAGCCTTCTATCTGGTGGCATTACCTTTGACGAGTAGTAGTCAAATGCTGGAGCAAACCCTGCAACAACAGCTTTTCAGTCAGCCTGATCTGAACTTCCTGAATACCGCAGTCAAGGTCAATCCTATGGGTGAACAGGTTAAATGGATGCAGCAGTATATTCTGCAACAGACCCTCGATATGAAAGTGCGAATTCAGACCGCCCTGCTCTAGCAGATTTAAACAGAAAATATAAAGATACTCTGGTTGAAGTATCTTTATATTTTTCCCAGAAACATACAGACAACAGGCGTTACTTGCCATAATTTCTATGGAATTATTCCATTTCTCTATCAAGAATCTGATTCGCTTATAGTTTATTATTAATTTTAATAGTTCACTGATTATTAAATAATCTATATATTCAATCCCTGTTTATTAGGTTTTTTGTTATTTTTTTGCATACAAAAACTACAATTACTGCTATCGTAAGCCTGATAAAAAATTTCAGATACTTTTCCTAAAAACATAATTATAGAGATAAAAAATGTGGGAACTGTTTACACATCCATCCAATATCGTATTTAGCATCAGTTTAAGCCTAATGCTGATGTTTGCTGCACTTGAGTGCATTCTGCTGTTGCTCGGTGGCGGATCACAGCATATGTTTGAACAGTTTTTACCTGACGACCCCCTGCATCCGGAAATAAGTCCGGATCACCCTCCCGGTGTTTTCAGCAAAGTATTTGACTGGTTATATTTGGGACGTCTGCCTTTATTTATCTGGCTGATTATTTTTCTGACCAGTTATGGTTTGAGTGGTTTATTGATTCAGGGCATATTTGAACGCCTGACCAGCCAACTTTTCAGTGTCTGGCTGATTTCTCCAGCCTGCCTGTTTCTGTGTATGCCCGTAGTACGCTTGCTTGCCAAGGCGGCCAGCAAGCTTCTGCCTCAAGATGAAACTTCTGCCATTCATAGCGATGAACTGATCGGACGTACCGCGACCATTATCTTGGGAAACGCTAGAGTGAATTCTCCGGCACAGGCCAGAGTTCAGGATCAGTATGGGCAGACCCATTATGTGCTGGTTGAACCTGAAAGTAATCAAACCTTAAATCAAGGCCAAGATGTGGTTCTGACCCAAAAAACTAAAAACGGCTTTCAAGCCATTGAACTTTAATTTTATTTAGCCAAAACTCAATTGAGACTTTATAACAATGTTAAAATTTGATTTATATAATATTTTAATTATTGCGGGAATTATTTTTGTAGCACTGGTGACCTTCGGTTTCATCATTGCACGCTTATACCGTCGTTCAAGCAAAGAAATTTCCTTTGTACGTACCGGCTGGGGTGGAGAAAAAGTGATTTTAGGCGGAGGTGCCATTGTGCTTCCAGTCTTGCATGAAATTATTCCGGTAAACATGAATACCTTGCGCCTTGAGGTGCGTCGTGCAGATGATCAGGCACTAATTACCCGTGACCGGATGCGTGTCGATGTCATGGCCGAATTCTATGTACGGGTCAAACCTACCGCTGATTCAATTGCCACCGCAGCACAAACACTCGGTCAAAAAACCATGTCACCCAATGAACTAAAAAATCTGGTGGAAGGCAAGTTTGTCGATTCACTGCGCGCAGTAGCCGCAGAAATGGCCATGGAAGAATTGCACGAAAAGCGGGTGGATTTTGTACAGAAAGTTCAGCAGGTGGTGTCTGAAGATTTACATAAAAATGGTCTGGAGCTTGAAACTGTTTCACTGACTGGTCTGGATCAGACCGGATTTAAATATTTCAATCCACAAAATGCTTTTGATGCAGAAGGCCTGACCAAGCTTACTGAAACTATTGAGGATCGTCGTCGCAAGCGTAACCATATTGAACAAGATACAGATCTGGCAATTAAAACCAAGAATCTGGAAGCTGAACAGGCTCGCCTGCAAATTATTCGTGAAGAAGAATATGCCAAGCTACAGCAGGAACGTGAAATTGCCATTCGACGTGCTGAACAGCTGGCTGAAATTGCCGCTCAGGAAGCTGGCAAAAAACGCGAAGCAGAGGAAGCCCAAATTGCGGCTGAACGCGAGGTCGAACTCAAGCGTATTTTGGCCGCCCGTGATGTAGAGAATGAAAACATTCAAAAGGCCCAGCTGATTCAAAAAGCCCAAGTCGAACAAAAGAAAACCATTGAACTGGCTGAACAGGATCGTGCCATTGCCATTGCTGAAAAATCCCGTGCCGAATCTGAAGCCAAAGCCCAGGCCGACCACGCCCGTGCGCAGGCGGTAAAAGCAGAAGAAGAAGTCATCACAGTACGGCAAATCCAGCAAGCGGAACGTCAAAAGGCGGTTGAGCTGGTCGCAGCCAAAGAACAGGCTGAAAAGGATGCGATTGCGATTACCGTAGCGGCTGAGGCAGGCAAACAGGCGGCAGCAGACGATGCAGAAGCCGTACGCATTGCTGCTGAAGCTGAAGCCGAAAAGGTTCGTCTCAAAGCCAAGGGTGAAGCAGATGCGAAAATCCTACTAGCTCAAGCGATGGAGAAACAGTATCAGGTCGATGCTGAAGGTACCCGTGCGGTCAATGAAGCTAATAATGTGCTGTCTTCAGAACAGGTCGAGATGCAGATCCGTCTGGCCATGCTGAAATACTTGCCTGAAATTATCCGGGAAAGCGTCAAGCCAATGGAAAATATTGACGATATCAAAATTCTTCAGGTCAATGGACTACATGGCAGTCATGCCGGTTCTTGTCAGGCAGATGCACATCATGAAGGGGGCAATGTTGCCCTTTCAGATCAGGTGGTCAATAGCGCCCTGCGTTATCGCAGTCAGGCACCGCTCATTGACAGCCTGATGAGTGAGCTGGGCATTCAGGGGGGTGATATCAACGGCATGACCCAGAGCCTCAAAGCTAAAACCTGAAAAATAGACTGAGATATAAAAAAGCTCCCATCTGGGAGCTTTTTTATTACACGTTTACTTTAGATATCAAGCTAAACCTTTATCTTTTAACACTTGCAGCATGGTTGAACCGAGTTCAGCAGGACTACGCGTATAGGCCATACCCGCACGCTCAAAGGCTGCAAATTTTTCTTCAGCTGTACCCTTACCACCTGAGATAATCGCACCTGCGTGACCCATACGTTTGCCTTTAGGCGCAGTTACGCCCGCAATATAACCAACAACCGGCTTAGTCACATTCGATTGAATATATTCAGCTGCTTCTTCTTCTGCCGTACCACCAATTTCACCAATCATAATGATGGCTTCAGTTTGCGGATCGTCCTGGAACAGTTTTAAGCAGTCAATCTGGTTCATGCCCGGAATCGGATCACCACCAATACCGATACAAGTCGACTGACCTAAACCTAGGTTGGTGGTCTGTGCCACGGCTTCATAAGTCAGTGTACCTGAACGCGAGATAATTCCGATTTTACCTGGTTGATGAATATGTCCCGGCATAATCCCGATCTTACATTCACCCGGCGTAATAATACCCGGACAGTTTGGTCCAATCAGACGTGTACCGTTGCCATTGGTTTCCAGATAACGCTTGGCTTTCAGCATGTCGAGGGTGGGTACCCCTTCAGTAATTACCACAATTAATTCAATGCCGGAATCAACCGCTTCAATAATGGAATCCAGTACAAAAGGTGCCGGAACATAAATCACCGAAGCATCTGCGCCAGTTTCCTTCACCGCTTCACGCATGGTATTAAAAACGGGTAAATCTAGATGGGTTTGACCGCCTTTTCCTGGAGTGACACCGCCCACAACTTTAGTGCCATAAGCCAAAGCCTGTTCAGAATGGAATGTGCCGTTTTTACCTGTAAAACCTTGTACCAACACTTTGGTGTCTTTATTAACTAATACGCTCATGATGGATACTCCTTAAGCTTTTACAGCAGCAACAATTTTTTCTGCAGCATCAGCAAGACCATGTGCAGAAATCAACTTCAAACCTGATTCATCCAGTAATTTTGCACCCAATTCCGCATTGTTGCCTTCAAGGCGAACAACCACAGGAACAGTCACATTTACTTCCTGAACCGCTGCAATAATTGCTTCAGCAATCATGTCACAACGTACAATTCCACCAAAAATATTGATTAATACGCCCTGTACAGAGCTATCTGCAAGAATAATTTTGAAGGCTTCAATCACACGCTCTTTCGTGGCACCACCACCCACATCCAGGAAGTTGGCTGGTTGACCACCGTAGAGCTTGATAATATCCATGGTTGCCATGGCAAGACCCGCGCCATTAACCATACAGCCAATGTTACCCTCAAGTGCCACATAGTTCAGATCAAATTCAGAGGCTTTCAGTTCGCGCTCATTTTCCTGAGATTTATCCCGCATAGCCGCGATTTCTGGCAAACGGTATAGCGCATTTGAATCAATTCCGATTTTGGCATCAACACACAGAATGTCACCATTCTCACGCACAGATAGCGGATTGATTTCGAAAAGTGCAAAATCATTCTCTACAAATGCCTGATAGGCAGCTGTCATGATTTTTACAAATTGATTGATTTGTCCATCTTTCAGTTTCAGTGCAAAAGCAACTTCACGTGCCTGAAATGGCATCAAACCGACTAAAGGTTCAACTTCAACTTTAATGATTTTTTCCGGGGTTTCTTCAGCTACCTTCTCAATCTCAACACCGCCTTCAGTTGATGCCATAAAAGTGATCCGGCGAGTCGAGCGATCGACTACAGCACCCAAGTACAGCTCGCGCTCAACCGGATAAACATCTTCCGAGACTAAAATGCTATTGACTGGCTGACCATTGGCATCTGTCTGATAAGTGACCAAGCGTGAACCAATTATCTGGTTGGCATATTCAGCAGCCTCGGCAGCCGATTTTACTACTTTTACACCGCCTGCTTTACCTCGACCGCCGGCATGTACCTGTGCTTTCAATACTGCGAACTTTCCACCCAACTGCTCAAAAGCTTGCACCGTTTCATCGGCATTAGTGGCCAGTATGCCCTCCTGTACAGGCATACCATATTTTTTTAATAGCGCTTTTGCTTGATACTCATGTAAATTCATGGAATAACCTTTTATTACTTCTTTAGCTTGTTATAACTCACCAGCACCCAGACGTCCGTCAAAGCAGCACCAGCATTTCTTCAAATCGTTATCTTTATTTTTAGATGATTGTTCCAATAAAAACAACCATGAAATACAAAAGAGCGACCTAAGTCGCTCTTTTTTTGCATTACTTACGTTTACGCTGAATCGCGTGAATTGCACGGCCATCAACAGCAAGAGCTGCTTCATGCACCACTTCAGAGAAGGTTGGATGAGCAAATGTCATTAACTGCAGGTCTTCAACTGACGATACAAACTCAAGTGCGATCATGCCTTGGTGGATGATATCAGACGCAGCAGGTCCAATCACATGCATACCCAATAGACGATCCGTTTTTGCGTCAGCAACAAACTTCACGAAACCAGCACCTTCACCCGCAGCCAAAGCACGACCATTGACAGCAAAACCGAATTGGCCAGTTTTTACTTCGTGACCTTTTTCTACAGCCTGCTGCTCTGTTAAACCAACCCACGCCGCTTCTGGGTGTGTGTAGATCACAGAAATAATGGTGTCATAGTTTACTTGCGCAGCATGTCCGTGAATACGCTCAACAGCCATCACACCTTCTTCCATGGCTTTATGCGCAAGCATTGGACCACGTACCAAATCACCAATTGCGTATACACCTTCAACTGAAGTTGCACACCAGTCATTTACTTCAACCAGACCACGTTCAGTCAGCTTGATACCTGAATCTTCAGCCAGTAGACCTTCAGCATAGGCACGACGACCTACACAAACGATCAATTTATCGAAAGTTTCAGTTTTATCTTCACCAGCTTGGGTATATTTAACTGTCACTTCACGACCGTTAATTTCAGTGCCAGAAACTTTCGCACCGATACGGATATCCATACCCTGTTTAGTCAGGATTTTTTGGTATTCTTTAGACAATGCTTTATCAGCCATTGGCAAGAATGCGTCCATTGCTTCAAATACAACAACTTCTGCACCAAGACGACGCCATACTGAACCTAGCTCAAGACCGATTACACCCGCACCAATCACACCTAAACGCTTAGGCACTTCAGTGAATTCAAGTGCGCCAGTAGAATCAACGATTAAGTCTTGATCTACAGGAGCTGAAGGAATGTTAATTGGTACAGAACCTGTCGCAAGAATCACGTATTTAGGCTCTAAAACTTGAACTTCACCTTCAAATGGTGTGAATTCAACTTTTTTGCCCGCAAGCAATTTACCTGTACCTTGCAACCATTCAATCCCGTTGCCTTTAAGCAACTGGGCAACACCGCCAGTCAACTGATCTACAACTTTGTCTTTACGACTCATCATTTTAGAAAGATCAAATTTAACTTCACCGGTCGTAATACCATGGTCATCTAAATGCTGAACGGTATCTTCATAACGATGTGAAGAATCAAGCAATGCTTTAGACGGGATACAACCCACGTTTAAGCAAGTACCACCCAAAGCTGGCTTGCCTTTATGAATACGTTTTTCGATACACGCAACTTTGTAACCAAGTTGAGCTGCACGAATTGCTGCTTCGTAGCCGCCCGGGCCACCACCAATTACGACTAAATCGAATTGAGACATGTTCATCTCCAAAAATGGGCCTAGAGTTTTGCCCTAAGCCCATAAATATATTCTTAAAAATTAAAGATCAAGGATAAGACGTGCTGGCTCTTCTAACAATTCTTTGATTGTTACAAGGAAACCAACTGCTTCTTTACCATCGATTAAACGGTGGTCATAAGACAATGCAAGATACATCATCGGCAAGATTTCTACTTGACCATTTACAGCCATCGGACGTTCCTGGATTTTATGCATACCCAGAATCGCAGTTTGTGGCGTATTTAGAATTGGTGTAGAAAGCAATGAGCCAAAAGTACCACCATTGGTGATCGTGAATGTACCACCAGTCATGTCTTCGATGCCCAGCTTACCGTCACGTGCCTTCGCAGCATATGCACGGATGCCGTTTTCAACTTCAGCATAGTTCATGCGGTCTGTATCACGAAGTACAGGAACCACAAGACCACGTTCAGATGAAACTGCAACACCGATGTCATAGTAACCATGATAAACAATATCATCGCCATCAATTGAAGCATTTACCGCTGGATAGCGTTTTAGGGCTTCAGTTGCTGCTTTAACGAAGAATGACATAAAGCCAAGACGCGCACCATGACGCTTCTCGAATGCATCTTTGTATTGAGCACGCATTTCCATGATTGGTTTCATGTTCACTTCGTTGAACGTGGTCAACATTGCAGTTTCTTGAGTTGCTGCAAGTAAACGTTCAGCTACACGCTTACGAAGACGTGTCATCGGCACACGTTTCTCAATACGCTCACCCACCGCAACGCTTAATGGCTGCGCTGCAGGTGCTGCCGGCTTCGCCTGATGATTTGCCACATCTTCTTTAGTGATGCGACCACCACGGCCCGTACCTTCGACATCAGCAGCAGCCACACCAGATTCAGTCAATGCTTTACGCACGGCTGGAGCCTGATCCTGTACCTGTTGACGTTCAACGATCGGTGCATTACCCGCTTCAGTTTGCGCAGCAGCTTGTTCAACTTTCTCTTCAGACTGAACTGCTTGAGTTTGCGTAGCGCCAGAAACAGCACCTTCTTCAAACTGTGCAATTACTTCAGCTGAAAGAACAGTATCGCCTTCACCTTTAATAATAGATGCAAGTGTACCGTCTGCAGGAGCGACAACTTCTAAAACAACTTTATCAGTCTCAATATCGCAGATCACTTCATCACGTGAAACTGCTTCACCTGGTTGTTTGTGCCAAGTTGCGATCGTACCGTCCGCAACTGACTCTGGAAATACCGGTGCTTTAATTTCGGTTGCCATTACTTAGAATCTCCTGGATTATTCAGCATCGATCGCAAGCGCGTCGTTGATGAGCTGAGCTTGTTGTTTTGCATGCAAATATGGTGAACCACATGCCGGTGCAGCAGAAGCTTCACGGCCGGCATAGCTAATACGTACTTGTTTACCCGCTTTCATCACATCATCATAAAGACGCGGTGCAATGAACAACCAAGCACCTTGGTTTTTCGGTTCTTCTTGTGCCCAAACAAGATCTTTCACGTTTGGATACTGAGCCAGAACTTCTGCCAGGCGTTTTTCTGGGTATGGATATAATTGTTCAATACGTACAATAGCAGTATTGTTCAATTCTTTTTCACGACGTTTTTCAATCAGATCGTAATACACCTTACCCCCACACAGAATCAGACGGTTTACCTCTGACTTGTTGATGTTATCTACTTCATCGATCACAGTTTGGAATGTGCCGTTTGCCAGCTCTTCCAGGCTCGATACAGCCAGCTTGTGACGAAGTAAAGATTTCGGCGAAGTAACGATCAGCGGCTTACGAATTGGACGAATCGCTTGACGACGTAATGCATGGAAAATCTGTGCAGGTGTAGTCGGTGTGATCACTTGCATGTTGTCTTCAGCACATAACTGCAAGAAACGTTCCAAACGTGCAGATGAATGCTCTGGACCCTGACCTTCGAAACCATGCGGAAGAAGCATGGTCAGACCACACACACGTTCCCATTTGGTTTCACCAGATGAGATGAACTGATCGATTACAACCTGTGCACAGTTTGCAAAGTCACCAAATTGTGCTTCCCAGATGATCAAGCTCTTTGGAAGAGTGGTCGCATAGCCATATTCAAATGCCAATACCGCCATTTCTGACAATAAAGAATCATAGATTGCAGTACGCGGCTGGTTTTCTTTGATGTGACAAAGTGGAATATAAGTTGAACCATCTACCTGATTATGCAGTTTCGCATGACGATGCGAGAAGGTACCACGGCCTACATCTTCACCTGTTAAACGAAGCAAGTAACCTTCATCTAGTACAGATGCATACGCCAGAGTTTCAGCAGCACCCCAGTTCAGTGGCATTTCGCCTGTTTGCATTTTCAGACGGTCATCAATTACTTTTGCAACTTGACGCTGCATCACGAAGCCTTCAGGAAGCTCACGCATTTTTACGCCCAGCTCTTTCAGACGTTCAATTGGGAAAGTTGTATCCCATTCGTCAGTATATTCATGACCCAGATAAGGCGTCCAGTCCACAAACATTTTTTTGTTCGGCTCAAGGACCAGTGCATTGGCAACGTGATTACCCGCTTCAAGATCTGAACGGTAGTTTTCTACCATCTGATCTGCGCTTGCACGATCAAGAATACCCTGCTGTACCAATTGATCCGCATAAAGCGTACGTGTAGTCGCTTTCTTGTTAATCACCTGATACATCATTGGCTGAGTTGCAGCTGGTTCATCTGCTTCGTTATGACCGCGGCGACGGTAGCAGAACATGTCAATCACAACATCTTTACGGAACGTATGACGGAAGTCATGTGCCAGTTGTGAAATGAACACCACCGCTTCAGGATCATCACCATTAACATGGAAGATTGGTGCCTGAATCATTTTTGCGATGTCAGTACAGTATTCTGTAGAACGCGCATCACGTGGATCAGAAGTGGTGAAACCCACCTGGTTATTGATCACGATATGAACCGTACCACCCACGGTATAACCGCGAGTTTGTGACATCTGGAAAGTTTCCTGGTTGACGCCCTGACCGGCAAATGCAGCATCACCGTGTACGATTAATGGCAATACATCATCGCCACCAATGTCTTTACGACGTACTTGACGTGCACGTACTGAACCTTCAACTACAGGTCCAACGATTTCCAGATGTGAAGGGTTAAACGCCAATGCCAGGTGAACTTCGCCACCCGGAGTCATGACGTTTGAAGAGAAGCCTTGGTGATACTTAACGTCACCAGAACCTTTCTTGTGAATAGACTTACCTTCGAACTCACCAAACAGGTCAGCCGGGTTTTTACCCATGATGTTAACAAGAAGGTTTAAACGGCCGCGGTGAGGCATACCGATCACAACTTCTTTACAACTTACAGAACCTGCACGCTGAATGATTTCGTTGACCATCGGGATGAATGCTTCACCGCCTTCAACGCCGAAACGTTTAGCACCAACGAATTTATTACCAAGATATTTTTCCAGACCTTCGGCTGCAGTCAAACGCTCAAGGATATGTTTCTTTTGATCTGCAGAGAAGTTAAATTTACCACGCGCACCTTCAAGACGTTGTTGAATCCAACGTTTCTCTTTAGTGTCTACGATGTGCATGTATTCAGAACCTACTGTATTACAGTAGGTAGATTCTAATGCTTCGACAATTTCTGCCAGGGTCGCTTCTTCTTTACCAATCGCCAGATTGCCAGTATTGAATACAGTATCTAGGTCAGACTGAGTCAAACCGTGCGCAGCCAGATCAAGGTCAGGTACAACTTCACGCTTTGCCAAACCTAATGGATCCAGTTTTGCCTTCTGGTGGCCACGATTACGGTACGCAGCAATCAACTGTAACACGCCAATTTGACGACGTTCATGTTCTGAGCTGACTGTTGACTGAACAACAGGCTGAATCCGGCTTGAATTGCGACCTAGCAGCAGGAATTGCTCACGTACATTACTGTGTGGTTGATCACCTTTTGGGAATTTATCGAAGTACGCTCTCCAGTCAGCACCCACTGAATCTGGAGCAGTCAGATACTGCTCATAAAGTTCTTCAATGTACGCTGCACTATCAGCGGAAAGTTCAGTGTCAAGACGCAGAGCGTCAGCAACTTCTTGCATTTGTGGACCCATTTCCTATTGCAAAAACATTTTCAGGATGCTTTTTAAGCAAAACCCAGGATTATTAGCATCAAATTGGTAATATGATACTAGTCCCCCATAAGGCATAAGCCATGAGGCGTTATCACCACACCAAGAAAATCTTGATATGTATAATGAACAATAACACCCCTCAGCGGTATCATCACTCATCGAATACCCGATCGAAACCGGGCAATTTTTTGCAAATCGACTTAGAAAAAAATAAGCATGAACAAAAGTTTTTTCTAAAGCGACTCAGTTCTATCTTTATATACCAGTCCCAGATTCTACAGTGTTTAAAAAATGTACCTAAAAGTGCTTTTTTTAAAGATATACATGGGCTGAATGCTACCATGTTCTCCACTTTTCAATTGATTTTTTTGACACATACCTTCTATAAATTGGCTAAATACAGTTCAGATATTTTACTCTAATATATGGTGCTTTATCCTAAAAATAGATTCAATGTAGACTTAAGTTCTAAGCATTTCCGATAAATAAAAAGAGAGCAAACTTCTCAATCCACTCCCTTTTCAAATTTCCGTTATATAATAACATCGTTCTTGTTATTTTTCAGGTCAGTTTTACACCGATCTTGTTATTTTTCAGCTCATTTTTAGCTCTAAAAGTCATAAATACCCCCAAATAATCCAGTGTCCGCCGTTAATGATGTTCAACATCTTCCTTATTCCCGAATTGCCTGAATCAACTCTATACATATTAAGTATGGTCTTCTTATTTTTATCTTATGATTGATTATTTTTTCTTGAATAATTTGCATAAAAAAGCACACCCTGAGGTGTGCCTTTTTCAAACTAGAGGAACAGCCTATTAGCCAGCCATATCTAAAAGCATATTACGGATGTGACCGATTGCTTTAGTAGGGTTCAAACCTTTCGGACATACAGATACACAG
This sequence comes from Acinetobacter sp. 226, assembly GCF_048147925.1. Lineage (NCBI taxonomy): Bacteria > Pseudomonadati > Pseudomonadota > Gammaproteobacteria > Moraxellales > Moraxellaceae > Acinetobacter > Acinetobacter sp. 226. Next base: position 29,919 of record NZ_JAYWYX010000021.1, read on the forward strand.
TTCATGATGCCTTTACAACGGAACAATGAGAACGGGTCGTCAAGACGAGCCAAACGCTCTTGTGTTCCAGTATCACGCGAGTCAATGATGAAGCGGTAAGCATTCAACAATGCTGAAGGACCCAAGAACTTGTCCGGGTTCCACCAGAATGATGGGCATGAAGTTGAACAGCATGCACATAGAATACATTCGTAAAGACCATCAAGATGCTCACGCTCTTCCGGAGACTGTAAACGCTCTTTAGGAGGTGCAGGCTGATTGTTGATCAAGAACGGATGGATCTTGTTGTACTGATCGTAGAACTGGTTCATGTCAACTACCAGATCTTTAATCACAGGAAGACCAGGCAATGGACGAACAGTAATTTCATTTGGTAAATCGTTCAGGTTCCAAAGACACGCCAAACCGTTTTTACCATTGATGTTCACACCATCAGAACCACAGATCCCTTCACGACATGAACGACGGAACGTTAAAGTTTCGTCCTGTACTTTCAATGCAAGAAGCGCATCAAGCAACATACGGTGCTTATCAGTCAGTTCCAGCTTAAAAGTTTGCATGTACGGTGCTTTATCCTTATCAGGATCATAGCGGTAGATATGAAATGTACGAGTACCTCTACTCATCTGAATTCTCCTGATTAGAATGTACGTGGTTTAGGTGGAATCGCATCAACCGACAATGGACGGTAACGAACTGGCTTGTACTCTAGACGGTTGTCAGCAGAGAACCAAAGAGTATGTTTCATCCACTCATCATCACGACGACCGTATGGGTAAGCAGGATGGTCTGGAGACTCTTCAAAGTCTACCACCGTATGCGCACCACGGCATTCTTTACGCGCTGCAGCTGAAATAAGCGTTGCTTTAGCAACTTCATACAGGTTTTCAACTTCAAGTGCTTCAATACGTGCTGTATTGAATACTTTAGATTTGTCTTTCAAGTGAATGTTGCGTACACGCGGTTCAATTGCAAGAATCTGTTTTACACCTTCTTCAAGCAGTGCAGATGTACGGAATACACCAGCGTGATCTTGAACGATGTCACGAATTGCATCAGCAACTTCTTGTGCATTCTCACCTGAGGTCGATTCGTCAAGTTTACGAACGCGCTCAACAGTTTGTTGAAGTACAGTGGTAGGCAGTGGTTCGTATTCATCACCGTGATGTTTAGTCACGTAATCAATGATGTGCTGGCCAGCAGCCTTGCCAAATACAACCAGGTCAAGTAATGAGTTTGTACCTAGACGGTTTGCACCGTGTACAGATACACATGAACATTCACCGATTGCATAAAAACCTTTCACTGGTTTAGTGAAGTCACGGCCTTCTTGATTGGTTGAATAAACGTCATTTTCTTTGTCGTAATGAGTAACAAGCGCTTCAGTTTCGCGAGTTTCAGGAACAACAACCTGGCCATGAATATTCGTCGGAATACCACCCATTTGGTAATGGATTGTTGGTACTACCGGAATTGGCTCTTTGGTGATATCAACGTTCGCGAATTTCTTGCCAATCTCGAATACAGATGGAAGACGTTTCATGATCGTATCCGCACCCAGATGCGTCATATCAAGCAGGATGTAATCGCCTTTAGGACCACAACCACGACCTTCTTTGATTTCCTGGTCCATAGAACGTGATACGAAGTCACGCGGTGCCAAATCTTTCAAAGTAGGCGCATAACGTTCCATGAACGGTTCGCCGTCTTTGTTACGAAGGATTGCACCTTCACCACGACAACCTTCAGTTAACAATACGCCTGCGCCCGCAACACCCGTTGGGTGGAACTGCCAGAATTCCATATCTTGTAATGGAATACCTGCACGAGCTGCCATACCAAGACCGTCACCAGTGTTGATATAAGCGTTTGTGGAAGCACGGTACACACGACCCGCACCACCTGTAGCGAATAATGTTGCTTTCGCCTGGAATACTGCAATTTTACCTGTTTCCTGGTCAATTGCAGTCACACCAAGTACGTCGCCTTCTTCATTACGGATCAAATCAAGCGCGATCCATTCTACGAAGAATTGAGTACCCATTTTCACGTTGCTTTGATAAAGCGTGTGAAGAAGTGCGTGACCTGTACGGTCGGCAGCAGCACATGCACGCGGAACCGCTTTTTCACCGTAGTTTGCTGAGTGACCACCAAACGGACGTTGGTAAATTGTGCCATCAGCATTACGGTCGAATGGCATACCCAGGTGTTCAAGTTCATATACAACTTGTGGCGCTTCGCGAGTCATGAACTCGATCGCGTCTTGGTCACCTAACCAGTCCGAACCTTTAACTGTGTCATAGAAGTGGTAGTGCCAGTTATCTTCTTGCATATTACCAAGAGATGCACCGATACCACCCTGCGCAGCAACAGTGTGTGAACGGGTTGGAAATACTTTAGTCAGAACGGCAACTTTCAAACCAGCTTGAGCAAGTTGGTAAGACGCACGCATACCTGAACCACCACCACCAACGATGACAGCATCGAAAGTTTGGTGTGGAATATTTGTGTAATCTTCTTTAGGGGTTATAGCGCCCATGATCTCTTCCTATCAAGCCCAGAAAATCTGGATCGCCCAGATCGCATATGCCAATACAGCGATAATCACTGCTGAAGTCAGTACAAGGCGTAAACCTGCTGCACCCGGGATGTTTTGACGAGTTGTCACATAGTCAGTGAATACTTGCCACATACCAATCCACGCATGCACAACTAACGAAAACACTGCCAATAAAGACATAATCTTCATTGGTGTTGTCATCATAAAGCCATACCATTGCTCAAAAGTGAATCCGCTATTGCAAAGGATCCAGCCCAATACAACAATAGTATAAACAGCTAGAACTACAGCACTGATACGTTGGAGAAACCAATCGCGAGAACCTGAACCTGTTAAACCAGTAGCGCTTTTCATTAGAGTACGATCCATACAAATGCTGCAACAATACCAATTGCAGACAAGATTAATGCGATAGTAGATGCAACACGGCCACTTTCTAGTTCTTCAGCAACACCCATGTCAGCAAGTAAATGCTTAACACCAGCGATGAAGTGAAAAATCAAGCCGGCGACAAATACCCATACAATGAAACGAACAATGAAACCACTCATGATTTCTTGAACTTGCGCAAAACCTTCAGGCGAAGACAATGACTTGTCTAAGAGCCATAGAAGGACCGGTACGAGTAAAAATACGATAACACCTGAAAGACGGTGTAGAATTGATGCAATAGCCACGGGTGATTTTAAGTTTACTTCTAAAACTTGACCCATGGACAAATTGACAGGTCTGTTGCTTTTCACAGCGGGCATCCTGTAAGTAAAAACTCCATCCGGAGTTTGTTGGAATTAATTCGAAGGAAAGCTGGCATTTTTAGGCAAATTCATTACCTAAAATCAAAACGACACTGAATTATAAAACGTCAACTATCAAAATACAAACGGCGGAATTTGGCTTTTTGGAGAAAAAGCCATTAAATAAGAATCATTAACATCAACAATTTAAATCTCTCTACCCTCCCAGTCCTCCTTAATCTTATCTATATGGTTGTTTTTAAAAAATTAATTTGATTAATTTAATCTACTTTCAACCTAAAGACTCATGTGCTCGTTTTAGACTAAAGACGCACAGTTCAAACACAAATATTATTTAAATCTCTTTTTAAATCAGATTAAAATCAATTGCCTATATTCTACAGACCAATTGCCCTCCATAAAAAGCAGATCAATCATGAAGATATCTCGTTGTTAAATAGCCACTTAATATTCATTACGATGGTTTTTTCAATCGATTTAGGCTATTTGGATTCAAAAAATCATTTATTTATTTTTATACCACGCCCTTCTGCTATAAAACTGGCCATTTATTAAGCTATTTTTTAATCAATTAAACAGAACTAAAAATCCAATTAATTGCTTTTATTTATAATTCCGAATGTGACGTTTTGGATGACAAAAACCATGTAAGTTATGAGATTTATATAGTTTTAAGCATATTGGCTTTAACTTCTGACAGCTTTTATCTCGATTTCTTATAAGAAAAAAACGCTTACAAATACCCCAGACAATCTATTTTTTTCTGCACCTAGGCATTAATTTGACTTATTATAGAGGTTTGATGCTGTGATTTTACTGAACTTTTTATACTGAACAGATCTGACTAAATTGCTGTGCGACTGTCATTTTTCATCCATAAGTATAATTGACAAAATTTCAGTACTCACTAATCTTATAGCAAATTTTTGATCCGTCCGTTTTGTGCATTAAAAAATTGATAGGCAAACCGGATATACATTCACCAGGACAGGAGATCTATTGAATGTCTGAAGCAACTGGCAAGAAAGCCGTTTTACAGCTTGATGGCAAAGAAATTGAACTACCAATTTACAGCGGCACATTGGGCCCAGATGTAATCGACGTTAAAGATGTGTTGGCTGCAGGTCACTTTACTTTTGATCCTGGTTTTATGGCGACAGCGGCGTGCGAATCTAAAATCACGTTCATCGACGGTAACAAAGGTGTACTTTTACACCGTGGCTACCCAATCGACCAGTTAGCGACTAAAGCAGATTACCTGGAAACTTGCTATTTACTGTTAAATGGTGAACTTCCAACTGCTGAACAAAAAGAAGAATTTGACGCTAAAGTACGTAACCACACGATGGTTCACGATCAAGTTAGCCGTTTCTACAATGGTTTCCGTCGTGATGCGCATCCTATGGCGATCATGGTGGGTGTGGTTGGTGCGTTATCTGCGTTCTATCACAACAACCTTGACATTGAAGATGTAAACCACCGTGAAATCACCGCGATTCGTTTAATCGCGAAGATTCCAACACTGGCGGCTTGGAGCTACAAGTACACGATCGGTCAACCTTTCGTTTACCCACGTAACGACTTGAACTATGCTGAAAACTTCCTTCACATGATGTTCGCAACTCCTGCAGACCGTGATTACAAAGTTGATCCAATTCTTGCAAAAGCAATGGACCGTATCTTCACACTGCATGCTGACCATGAACAAAATGCGTCTACATCTACAGTACGTTTAGCTGGTTCTACCGGTGCGAACCCGTATGCATGTATCGCTGCTGGTATCTCTGCACTTTGGGGCCCTGCTCACGGCGGTGCGAACGAAGCTGTTCTTAAGATGCTGGACGAAATCGGCACTGTAGAAAACGTTGCTGGCTTCATGGAAAAAGTGAAGACCAAAGAAGTTAAACTGATGGGCTTCGGTCACCGTGTTTACAAAAACTTCGATCCACGTGCGAAAGTAATGAAAGAAACTTGTGACGAAGTTCTTGGTGCACTTGGCATCAATGATCCACAGCTTGCCTTGGCTATGGAACTTGAACGTATCGCACTTTCTGACGAATACTTCATCAAACGTAACCTTTACCCGAACGTAGACTTCTACTCAGGTATCATTCTTAAAGCGATTGGTATCCCGACAGAAATGTTTACTGTGATCTTTGCGCTTGCACGTACTGTTGGCTGGATCAGCCACTGGCTAGAAATGCACAGCGGTCCTTACAAGATCGGTCGTCCTCGTCAGCTTTATACTGGCGAAGTTCAACGCGATATCGCTCGTTAATTCGAACGACGTTGAAAGACAGAAAAACCACCCTTTAGGGTGGTTTTTTATTACTGACAAAATCCTACACTTAGGTTATTTAATATCTTTTAAAATGAATAAATCTAAACCAAATTCATAGATTAAAATTCGAACAGGATTTGTACTTGATGTTGTTTTATGCTGCTCTGCCTTTCATTCTGAAACTTGTCCGTTTTGAACAGTTCAAATGTCGCAGCCTAACCCCTGGTGAAATCAGCATCTGCCAGCAGGTATTTGGCAACCTGATTGACTATTCAACAGTCAAAGTCATGAACCACCCCTACCTTCCCTGGCAATCCAGACATGTCATTATGGCACCCAGCGGCTATATTCATGCACGCAATTTAAATTATCGAGAAGACTATTCACAGGAAAGCTTGGCATATCAGGCACTATTCATTCATGAGATGACGCATATTTATCAATACCAACAGAAGATTAATGTGGTTTTAAAAGGCGCACTCCTGCAAAGTGCTTATTTTTTAAGCTTGAGAAAATATAATCCTTACAAATATCAATTTAATCCCAACAAATCATTTTCACACTACAATATTGAACAACAAGGTGATATTGCACGAGATATTTTCTTAAAAAGAATCCCGAATATAATTTTGAATCCCTGAATAAGCAGATGATATTTAATTACTTTAATTTTAAGAAAAATCAAAAGCACATATTTTAAAATCCCTTATTCCCGCTTAAGTCTTTACTTCTGCATATGTATACATGTATAAAACATCAGCATATTTTGTAATTTTATATCATTACTTTCCCATTCGATGTCTCTTCTTGCTAAGTCAAGTCTAGCTTATCGATAAAATTTCGATAAAATAAGCCAGTATGATTATTTTACTTCGCACATTAAGATTCAGTAATCATGCGATAAAAAGTTTTTAGTTTAGCCATTTGGCATTTTATGAATATCGAAGTGCACTTAACTGGATAATTAGAATAATAAAAATCAGTAATTTAGTGTATTAACCTATAGGAATAGGATTTAATTGGATGAAAAGTTTTAAAATTGCAATTGCTCAATTCTCTCCACATGTCGGCAATCTGGATGCAAATGCGCAAAGAATGATTGAGTTGGCTAGTCAGGCCAAAGAAGATAAAGCGGATCTGATCATCTTTCCTGAGCTTTCAACACTGGGCTACCCTGCAGAAGATTTATTAATTCGCCCAAGTCTGGTGAAACGTACCAAGGCGGCTTTTGAAAAACTGACTGAAGTAAAAGATATTGTCATGGTCTTTGGTTTCGTCAATCAAACCGAAGATGGTCAGCGTTATAACTCAGCTGCTGTCATGAAAGATGGCGAAGTGCTGGGGATCTATAACAAGCAAGTGTTGCCAAATTATGGGGTATTCGATGAAAAGCGCTATTTTGGCGAAGGTCATCAGCACCTGGTTTTTGAGTATCTCGGACACAAATTTGGCATACTGATCTGTGAAGATGTCTGGTCTTTAGCGACCGTTCAGCAACTGGCTAAATTGAATGTTGACACCGCTTTGGTACTCAATGCCTCTCCATATGAAGTAGGTAAGCCCCAGCATCGTATTGAAACTATGGCAGCCTTAGTCAAGCAGCTGAATATCAATCTGGTGTACTGTAACCAAGTTTGTGGACAGGATGATTTGATCTTTGATGGTACCAGCTTTGTGCTGAACAAATCTGGTGAGGTAGCTGTACAGGCCCCAAGCTTTCAGGAAAAACTGGCGATTGCCGAGTATGATGCTGAAAAGCTTCAATTCAAGACAGGTAGCATCACTCCTGCCTTAGACACCATGGCTGAGATTTATCAAAGCCTGGTCATGGCAACACGTGATTATGTACAGCGCTCCGGCTTTCCTGGTGTAATTCTAGGGCTGTCTGGCGGTATTGACTCTGCCCTGACTCTGGCAATTGCCGTAGATGCACTTGGTGCAGATAAAGTTCAGGCTGTGATGATGCCTTATACTTATACCGCACAAATCAGTGTGGAAGATGCAGCTGCTCAGGCCAAAAATATGGGCGTGACTTTCGGTATTGCCGAAATCAATCCAGTGGTAAACGGCTTTATGCAGGTGCTGTTCCCATTCTTTGGTAATGCTCCAGTCGATGCGACCGAGGAAAACCTGCAAGCACGCTCGCGTGGTACTTTATTGATGGCTCTGTCCAACAAATTTGGTAACCTGGTGCTGGCAACTGGCAATAAATCCGAAATTTCTGTAGGTTATTGCACCCTGTATGGCGACATGGTGGGTGGTTATGCTGTTCTGAAGGACGTGTATAAAACTATTGTGTTCGAATTGGCGAAATACCGTAACAGCATTTCAGAAACGCCAGTAATTCCAGAACGTGTTATTACACGTCCGCCTTCAGCAGAATTGCGCCCAGATCAGGTCGACCAAGACTCTTTACCTGCCTATGACATTCTGGATGCGATCTTGTATTCTTATATTGAAGAAGATATGAGTCAGGATGACATTATTGCCAAAGGCTTTGATGCTGAAGTGGTGAAGAAAGTGATTCGTCTGGTTGATACCAATGAATACAAGCGCCGCCAAGGAGCAATAGGTCCTCGTATCAGCTCACGGTCTTTTGGTCGTGAACGCCGTTACCCACTCGTCAATGGCTGGAAAGCAGGAAACTAAATCCAGTTTTCAATGATATAAATTAGAATCGTTCCAGCGAGTGCCGGGACGATTTTTTTATGCTGTACTAAAGTTTAAAGATCATATCTCACATCAAATAAAACTGATAGGTTGAGAACCTGTGCAAAATTAGTAGATACTTCAAGTATTATTTATGATTTTCTCTGCAGGCTTTTCTATCGACAAAAAAAGAGACCAAGCTGAGAGCTTGGTCTTTAAAAATGGTGGCTATGACGAGACTTGAACTTGTGACCCCCGCATTATGAGTGCGGTGCTCTAACCAACTGAGCTACATAGCCGTAAACTGTGTGCGCATTATCGTAATTTAAGCGTGTATCGTCAAGCATTTTAGAACACAAATGTTCAGACTTTATGCAAATACCCAATAAACTTTTAAAATATAAACAATAAAGCTTTTTTAGTAGGTAATTCACGTATTCATAATACTATCTATTGCTTATAGGATTCATCAAATGCATAAAATCAAAATACTTATTTCAGCAACCGGACTTTCATGTCTCAGTGCCTGCCAGATCATTTCCCCAATTTTTGTAGATTACAATGGCGTCAGACGTGATGTCGCACAGTGGATTAACCAGCAGCAACTGATGAGCATGCAGCAGAAACGCTCTTTGGCACAACTCAGCAGAGCACAGCAAAAAATCAAACGCTATCCGGAATATGAGCAAAATCAACGACTGGAAGTGACTCGAGAAAATCAGATCGCCTTACATTGTGCACGTTTGCATGTGACAGAACATAAAATCCGGCAGCTGCAACAGCAAATTTATGCAGATGAAACCCAAACCATTTTAAATCGCTATGAACAGCTGTCACCGCAAATAAAACTAGACCCCGCCTCTATTCAATGTGACTGACCGCAATTTTGGGCAAGCTTATTTTTTTACATATAAATGATTCACTTAGATTTCATCAACAATCAGATTAAAGCACTGTTAGCAGATGCTTTACTCTTCAATCTATTAGATCTTATACCTATGTATTTACTTGGTTTTATTTTTATAAAATACAGGCTATGATCAAAGTATAAACAATTATTCGTATTTCAGTTCAACGCGTCACAATTTTATAACTCTTACTTCCTCTCAGGAGAATTCTAATGCCTTTTGAACATATTTTAGTACCCATCGACGGTTCAGAAACATCTTATGCTGCAGTAGATAAAGCAGTAGAAATTGCCAAAGCATTCAACAGTAAAGTAACAGTCGTTCAGGTGCTGGCACTGGATCCTTATATCGCTGCAGAATATATCTCTGCGGCACAGACCAACGACCTGATTGAACGTGCCCGCACTTCAATCTTAAAAACCCTGGATGAAGCCAAAGCAAAATTCTCTGCGTCAGGTATTGAAGTGGATACACAGCTGCTTGAAGGTCAAGTGATTCACAGTGAGATTCTGGCAGCCGCAAAAGATTTAAATGCTGATCTGATTGTAATCGGTTCCCATGGCCGTACTGGCTTCAAAAAACTGTTCCTTGGTAGCGTAGCGCAAAGTATTCTTGGACAGGCGGACATTCCAGTCATGGTGATTCGCAAGTAAATAATTTTTAAAATTCCCATTTATACAAACCTCCACTTCTCAAAAAGTGGAGGTTTTATACTTCAACCTGACCATTCCACTGATAGCATTTTAAATCCACACGCTCACCTCTTAGAACAACTCCTTCCTGCATGAGTTTTTGCTGCTGGATATTTTGGCCATGCTGATCCAGTTGCTTCAGACTGATTTTCGCCTGAGCATTGATCACCCGATACCAGGGAATATCGCTATCAGGTTCTAAATGGCTTAATACTCGTCCGACCAAGCGTGCATGTTTAGGCAAACCTGCCAGTCTGGCAATCTGTCCATAAGTAGCGACTTTGGCATACGGAATCTGATTCACCACAGCCAAAATCATTTCTGCCATTTCCTGACTGGCTGAAGTTGTTTTGGTCACTGGCATGTTTTAATAACCCGTTTAAATGAAAATATACCTGTCTCCTTACACAACTCTCTGAGAATGATCAAGCCTGCTTATACTGATTTAGGCTTGTTCGATTCTTTGCCTAAACAAAAAACCCCATAGTATTTTGATATCATTGATCTTATATTTAGAAGTTGTCCGGGTTTTCTAACCGTTTGACTTCCTGAACCTTATCTGGATGATGCACCGTAGCGACGCCATCTTCATCTTTTTGATCAATCATGATATCAGGCTGAAAGACGGTGATGGTTTCATTTCCTTTGGTATCTTCCCCGACAATATAGCGAAAGCCCTTACGGTTCAGCTTGTGGCACATGCGTTGATACCAGCCTTTGAAGCCCTCAGTTTCTTCATTGGGATTATAGTAAAAGGCATTCATCACCGCAGGTAAGCCCAAGCCACATACCACACCGGACAATAGCACCACAATAAAGGTATAGCCCACCAGAATACTGCTATAGGCTTCCAGTTGTGGAACATTGGCTACAGCTAAAATGAGTGCCAGGGAAATCCCGCCCCGTACCCCACCCCAAGACAGGATGGTTAAGCTACCGTTATAGCTTTTCTTGCTGACTTTTGGAAACATGGCAAAGGCCAGATAGTTGGCTGCAAACCGGGCCAAATGCAGAATGACAAAGGCCACCATTCCGCCCAGAACCAGGCTGGTACTCAAGTCCAGAATAAACAATTCCAGACCAATCAGTGTAAACAGGAATGAATTGATAATTCCTTCAACGGTATGCCAGAAATGATTAACATCACCGATTTCAGCATCAGCCAGGATTTCTTTCCATTTATTACCAACAATCAAGCCACCAATTACACAAGCAATTGGCGCTGAAGCATGGGCCAGTAATGCCACCAGATATGAACCGCAGGCCAGCAAGGCTGTGGTCAGAATAAGCGATTCCATTTCATGTTTGCCGCGCAAAATCCGCAAGATCCCAAAACCAAATCCCAGACCGATCAGCACTGCCACCACAATCTCATAAAGCAGGGTTTGCAACACCCCTAAGACTGTAAAGTTTTCACCTTGCAGAACATTGAGCAAGGTCATAAATAGGGCAATACACATCGCATCATTAAATAGTGATTCGCCTTCCAGCTTGACAATCAGATGATGCGGTGCGCGAACCGAACTCAATACCCCCTTAATACCGATCGGGTCTGTGGCACCCAAAGCCGCACCGAGCAACAGTAAAACCAGCAGGTCGACATGCTTACCAATCAGGAATTGATAACCATATAAGGCCACACCAAAGAATACCGCACAAAACACCAAAGCCAGGCCCGCCAGAATACTGATGGGCCGCCAGTGGTTACGCAAATCCGAGACCTTAAACTTCAGTGCAGATGAGGTCAGAATAAAACAGATTACGCCATTGATCAGAAAATCATAAAAATCCACATGACGAACAGCCTGCTCGATATTGTCAATATTGATGCTAAAGAATGGATTGCCATGCAGTAAACTGGCACCCCACTGCAAAATAAAAACAAAAATTGCCGAGACAATCGGAACACCGATCGCTTGTGGAAAGCCCAACACACGCTTATTAAACATGGTTGTGGCAATGGACAAGGCAAAGACGACTGTGAGTAGCTGAAGAAAAAAGAAATTTCCCATTCGGTTTCCTAAAATCGGGCGAGATGGAGCACTATGCGCAGAGTGGAGTTGTTAAAATAGAGGTTTGAATAGCAGCGTATTCTGACAAAACAAGTTTAATCCTCTTTTTATCGAATTGAGTTAAGTTTCTTTTCAGTATTTCCGAATGATGATTTAACATACAGATCAGCACTTGGCTTTTGCTTTCCTCACCTTTCTATTTTGAATTTTTCTCCCATGCATCAAACTGTCAAAACCATTTTCCGCCTCTGTTTTGCAAGTTTGATTTTTCTGGTCACCTTGTCCTTATGTTTTACCAGCTTCGCTAAAATTCAGGAAATTCTGCAAGCTGAACAGCATTATCAGCAGGCAACCAGCATCCCCCTGAAAAGTACCGCTAGCGAACAGTATGTTCTGGTATCTAATAACCAGCGACCGGACAATGCTATTTTCATTCTGATAGCAGGAAATGGGTATGTGGCTAAAATCAACTGCGAGCATTACAGCACTTTATGCAGCGATGATTATAATCAATCACATACCCGCCAAATCCAGAACATTGACCTCATTAAAGCAGGAAACCTGTTTTATATTGAAAAAATCCAGTTTAGAGACAGCCGCGCCAGTAAAGAAACTACTCTTAAATATTCCAAACAGGATATTCAGCAGTTTTATCAGAATGACATCAGCAACCTGAAATATACAGTCTTTGCAATTACCCTGTTTGCTTTGGCTGCATTATTTGTCAGTATCAAAATATTAAGAAATTTCCGACGTTTTCTGTATAAATAAAAAAGGAGCCTAAAGCTCCTTTTTTATAAGCAAATGAGCTAAATATTTTGATTAAAGGTATCGCAATTCGCAATCTGACCGGATTGCAAGCCAGTATTAAACCAATGTACTCGCTGTGCGCTGCTGCCATGAGTAAAGCTGTCCGGTACCACCTGTCCGCGCGCACGTTTCTGTAAATAGTCATCACCAATTTTATGTGCAGCATCCATGGCTTCCTGCACATCACCCTGTTCCAGAAACTGGGTCCGCTGATGATTATGGTAGGCCCAGACTCCGGCCAGACAGTCTGCCTGTAATTCCTGGCGTACTGAAAGCTGGTTACTCTGTACTTCACTTGCCTGCTGACGTGCCTGTTGTACCTGGGAAGAAATACCTAGAATCGTCTGGATATGATGACCCACTTCATGGGCCACAACATAGGCCAAGGCAAAGTCTCCAGCCTGATCATTGCGCGAGAGTTCGGTGGCATTCTGTTCTCCGCTAATGCCCATCTGGGTACGCATATCTTTAAAGAATGCAGTATCAATATAGACTTTCTGGTCTGCCGGACAGTAGAAAGGTCCCATCGCCGCCTGAGCCGTACCACAACCCGAATTCACGATGCCATTAAACAGCACCAGTTTCGGAGGAACATACTGCTGGTTTAACTGCTGCTGGAACACCTGATTCCAGGTATCTTCAGTATCCGCCAATACGGTTCCGACAAACTCAATCGATTCCTGCTGTTCCGGGGTGGGATTTTCCAAGCCACGGGTTTCTGTTGCACCCGAGATACCCTGAGTTACCTGTTTGGTAGTTTGATAGGTTTGTTGTGGATCAACGCCAAAAAACTTCCAGGCCACAAAGGCGACAATTAACCCGATAATACTGATTCCGCCAGCTTTGGCACCGCCACCGCGACGGTCTTCTACATTGCTACTGACACGACGACCTTTCCAACGCATAGCCTTTTCCTTCTTTTAATCTGCTCAATTTCCAGATATTTCTGCATCTTAAGCTTTTGATGATTTAGGCCAGATCTTTTGGATCATTGCGACTACAAGCAATACCACGAGGCCCGCAACAAAACCAATGACCAGATTAATTAAAGTGGGAGTAACCGCACCAATAATATTTCCAACATTTGGAATATGCTGTATATGATCAACAGAATCTTCAGTTAAATGATGAAACCACGGAATAGTATGGGCAATAATCCCGCCGCCCACCAAAAACATGGCAAGTGTTCCCACAATGGTCAGTGTTTTCATTAATTTTGGAGCGAAAGCCAGCAAGCCACGTCCAATGCTCTGCTTGAAACTCGATGCCTGCTCAGTAAGATACAGTCCCAGATCATCAATTTTGACAATCATGGCTACAAATCCATACACACCAACGGTCATTACAATAGCAATCAGTGAAAGTACCATGACTTTAGTATCAAAAGCTGCTGTTGCTACTGTGCCTAATGAAATCACCACAATTTCAGCCGACAGAATAAAATCGGTCCGGATTGCACCTTTAATTTTTTCTTTTTCAAATTGGGCTAAATCGGTCTCAATTGTATTGAATTCGATTTCAGCTGCTTCTTCAGTTTTAACTTTTTTATGCTTCAGGCTATGCAGTACTTTTTCCACACCTTCATAACACAAAAACAAGCCACCAATCATCAGCAGAGGATTGATAAGCCATGGAGCGACGACACTAATCAGTAAGGCTAGAGGAACAAGAATCAGCTTGTTAACAAAAGACCCTTTGGCAACTCCCCACACGACAGGCAGTTCACGCTCGGAGCGTACACCACTGACTTGCTGGGCATTCAATGCCAGATCATCACCGAGGACGCCTGCTGTTTTTTTTGCTGCCATTTTGCTCATGACAGCGACATCATCCAGAACAGTAGCAATATCATCTAATAATAGTAATAAACTGCTCGCCATACTTATTATCCTTATCGTATTTCAGCTTATTTTAATCAAAATTCTTAAAAATATTGTATTCACTTGTTTAATTTATAAGATTTTTTTACTACAGCTTTTTTTCTGGCTGACAATCAAAAACAGAATGCCGTACAATGTTGCCATTCGTTAAAATACAGCTGTAGTACTGACTACCCTTTGGAATAGATAATGAGTAATCAAGATAATCGTCCAGTGATCTTGACGGGCGACCGTCCTACCGGACAACTCCACCTCGGCCACTTTGTAGGTTCATTACGCTCTCGTGTAGGTCTGCAGGATTCCCATCATCAACACCTGTTACTTGCGGATGCTCAAGCCTTAACCGATAACGCGGACAATTTTGAAAAGGTACGCCGTAACATTATTGAAGTGGCAACGGATTATCTGGCTGTGGGTATTGACCCGACTAAAACCACAATTTGTGTTCAGTCTTGCCTTCCTGCACTGAATGAATTGACCATGCTTTACCTCAACTTCGTGACAGTTTCACGTCTTGAGCGTAACCCGACCATCAAGTCTGAAATCCAGATGCGTGGTTTCGAACGTGATATTCCAGCTGGCTTCTTGTGCTATCCAGTGGCTCAGGCTGCTGACATCACAGCCTTCAAGGCCACTGTGGTTCCTGTGGGTGAAGATCAGATTCCAATGATCGAACAGACCAACGAAATTGTACGTCGTTTAAACCGTCAAATTGGTCATGACCTGTTACCAGAATGTAAGGCACTTCTTTCCAATGTTGGGCGCCTACCTGGTTTTGATGGTAAAGCAAAAATGTCGAAATCTTTGGGCAATACCATTGTGCTGGATGCGACAGATAAAGATATCAAGAAAGCGGTAAACGCCATGTATACCGATCCGAATCATCTGCGCATTGAAGATCCGGGGCAGGTAGAAGGCAATGTAGTATTTACTTATCTAGATGCTTTTGATCCAAATAAAGAAGAGCTGGAAGAACTCAAAGCCCATTATCGTCGTGGCGGTTTAGGTGATGGTACGGTAAAAAAACGTCTGGAAGGCATTCTTAAAGAATTGATTGGTCCAATTCGTGAGCGTCGTATTGAACTGGCTAAAGATCCAGACTACATCATGGACATTCTGAAAACCGGAACTGATAAATGTCGCGATATTACCCAAGCAACACTGGATGAAGTTAAATCTGGTCTCAGCGTATTCCATTTTTAAATATAAAAAATTGCTTTTAAAAGCTCTTCTGATGAAGAGCTTTTTTATTTAAGCTGAAAATGCGCAGTAATAATGCAAATATCCCCACATAATCTCCATAGTTTTAACCTTATTTAACATGTATTAACATGAATACTGATGAGTCATATGAGAATGCATCCTATTATGATCATATTCAGTAAGGAATCAGATTTAACTCTCTCCACAGTTAATGAAGTAGTTTGAAAGACGTTCCTTTTTCTACGCAATGACAACCCCAATCATTGCGTTTTTTTTGTCTTGAATTTAGTAAACCTATAAAAATAAAAAAGCCTACTCAGTCGCAGGACTTTTCAGTATCTAAAATTAGTATTTAAACAGCCCTTTCTCTAAAGGAATTTCGATTCCAAGTGAGGCTCCCCCATCTTGGCCATTCACCTCGGAATTACTCACCCAGACATTGAATTTGAGTGGCATGTTGGGACGGATATAATGCGACCAGTTCAAATCCAATGCTTTAATCTCATCATTAAAAGCAAAAGCAGCATTATTAACAGCAGCACGTTCTGATTGATTCACCTCAGCCAAAAGTATACGACCTGATAAGCGGTTCATAAAATCAATACGAAAGTTCCCACCCACGGAAATCATCTGCGCATCTCCCCCCAGAGCATGTGCCAGAGGATAACCATGCTGATAAAAACCATCTGTATAATTCGTATGATTATAAGAAATCCCTTGAACCTTGCCATTAGTCCGCGTATCTGCCCATTCTGCATAAACTTGGTATGGCATATTTTTCAAACTAGCAGAATAGTCGATTCCAGCCAAATACATTTTTTTTGCAGGTAAGCCGCCAGCCTCGTCCTCTCCCACATATTGAGCATATAGACCTACCGGAATTTGGGTAAGAGAAAATAAATTTAACCGCACATCGAAGCCGGCAATCTGGTTAGACGGGTCAGGTTCACCTGTACCCCCATTATCTTTACTGCCTACAAAAGCATCCCATAGCGAACTTAAACTTTCAGGTCGACCCTCACCCCCCACTGAATCGCACGCGAGGCACCGAGCTCTAAATAAGGTAAAGGCTGTGCTGTAACACGCAAACCAATCAATTTGGCGTCTGGAACTGCGTTATAGTCATCGAGTTGACCTGCAAAAGCCTGATACTGCCACGCCCCAATCCAAGAAAACCATTTATTTTCAAATGCTGTCTGTTCTGCACGTTGAACTGTAAAGCCATAGACCGGACGACTAGCATCACCACGAATCAAGCTGCCATCATGGCCTGGGCCCCAGTAAGTTGGAATCTGACCACCAATCAGCCATTGATTCCAAAGTTTCCCTGCTAGATAAGAGCCTTCAAGATTTACATTCTGATCATTATCAATTTGTGGATCTTTTTCAGCATTCACCCTGATTTTGGCATCCCAATTCGCATTGCCAGCATTAAACTCTAAAGCTGCCTGATATTGTGCTTTTTGCTGATCCCCGAAAGCCTGTGGAATATTTTTTTTATCCGTTTCTGCAAACAAACCTAATTTTAGCTGTTGATTATCTGCCTTTAGTTTAGAGAGAACCGAATCGATTACACGCTGCTGTACAGTATTACTGATCTGCGCATTTGATAAGGCTCGTTGAATTTCATCCCCACTAAGCGGCCAGGTTGAGGTACTGATTTAACCAGTTCAGGTCAGTACGCAAATTTGCATCATTTAGAACCAAGCCCTGAGCAAAAGCAGGAAAAGTAAATGTACTCAGCAATATTTTTAATAATTTTTTTTTAAACAACATAAACTAATTTTTCATTATTATTTTTATTCTACCCTAATCATGTTCATATTAATTTTCAATAACTAAATTGTTTATTTTTTAATCATTTTTCAAATATTTCTATAAAAAAATAACCCACACGATGGTGGGTTATTTTGTATTCAGCACTTAAGCATTTTTATGACGCATATGCGGGAACAGGATTACATCACGGATACTTGCTGCATTGGCAAAAATCATCACCAGACGGTCAATACCGATGCCCTCACCTGCTGTTGGAGGAAGACCGTATTCCAGTGCTTCGACAAAGTCTGCATCGTAATGCATGGCTTCATCATCACCAGCATCTTTTTCAGCAACCTGTGCCTGGAAACGTTCAGCCTGATCGATTGGATCATTCAATTCCGAGAAGCCATTGGCCAACTCACGGCCACCGATGAAGAATTCAAAACGGTCAGTAATGTGCGGATTATGATCATTACGGCGCGCCAATGGAGAGGTTTCCGCTGGATATTCTGTAATGAACGTTGGCTGACGCAATTTGGTTTCTACGGTTTCTTCAAATACCATCGTTTGCAGTTTGCCCAGACCAAAACCTGGCTTCACCTGCTCTTTCAATTCTTCCTGAAGGAATTTTGCCAGGAACTCACGGTCATTGACATTTTCAGGAGTAAATTGTGGGTTATTTTCAAGAATCGCATCGAACATTGAAATTTTCTTGAATGGACCTTTGAAGCTATACACTTCATCACCATAAGGCACGTCAGTGGTGCCCAAGATATCAATCGCCAGACGCTCCAGCATTTGCTCGGTCAATTCCATCAAGTCTTTGTAATCCGCATAAGCCTGATAGAATTCAATCATGGTGAATTCAGGGTTATGACGGGTAGAAACACCTTCGTTACGGAAGTTACGGTTAATTTCAAACACACGTTCAAAACCACCGACTACCAAACGTTTTAAATAAAGCTCTGGCGCAATACGCAAGAACAATGGCATATCTAATGCATTATGATGTGTTTCGAAAGGACGCGCAGATGCACCGCCTGGAATCACATGCATCATTGGCGTTTCAACTTCCATATAGCGTTTTTCAGTCAGGAAGGCACGGATACCTGCCACAACTTTGGCACGAATTTCAAAAGTCTTACGCGTTTCTTCATTGACGATTAGATCAAGATAACGTTTACGATACTTTACTTCAGTATCGTTCAGGCCATGGAACTTGTCTGGAAGCGGACGCAATGATTTGGTCAATAATTCAAAATGCTCGATATGTACATACAGATCGCCTTTACCCGAACGACCGATATAACCTTCCACTGCGATGATATCGCCTAGGTCCAGACCTTTAATGGTAGCAAGTACATCTTCTGGGAGTTCTTTACGCGCCACATAAAGCTGAATACGACCGGTCATGTCCTGGATCACGATAAATGAACCACGGTTCAACATCACACGACCGGCAACTTTAACGTAGACTTTTTCGCCTGCTTCAATTTCTTCTTTAGATTTATCAGCGAACTGGTCTTGTAAATCCTGGGCATAATGCTCACGCTTAAAGGTATTCGGCCATGGGCTCTTACCTGTTTCTTGTGCCTGAGCTTCGATTTGCTTTAACTTGGCATGACGCTGTGCAATTAAATCGTTTTCGGAAATGATTTGTTCAGAAGTCGATTGAGCGTTAGTTTGCGTCATCTCTGCCTCGAATAAGATTAGTTAAAAAATAGAAGTTGCATAGAATAGCAGAAATCGTTCCCAAATCGTAGCGCAAACCCTTCCACGAACCGGCTTTTCTTTGGAAATATCTACTATCCCCTTCTTTTTGCAATTCAGTTGCATCCATCTGCCACCCTGTTAAATTTCTTTTGCCCAATTTTTTGCAGCATTCGGCTGCTCTCAACTACGATTAAAGTCCAAAGCAAAGAGGTTTTACATAAAATTATTGGAGTGTGAAACGGCGGCTTAGACCAATAGCTAACTGTCTTGTACAGCTAGACGTTTTACAATGATGCTCAGATTGAAGAAGGCATGCCCATCCACAAATAAGCAATATGGCATGTCTCATAAAAATGAGTAATAAACTATGTCTAAGATTTTGTTTTTACATGGCTTAGATTCCTCGAAAGAATCCACCAAGTTCCATGCCATCGATATAGCCCCTAAATACTGTATCGATGTCGATTACCGAAATCTGAGCTATAGTTCGGTTGCCGAGTTTTATCACGAGACGATTGAAACCATCAAACCGGATATTCTGGTCGGACACAGTCTGGGCGGCTATTGGGCATTGAAAATGTCCCATGCCCATCAGATTCCATGCGTCATTGCAAATCCCAGTCTGCAACCCAATTTTCGTGATGACTATCCTGCAATTTGCGACAGTGATTTGCAGCACGATATTCCGCAAATGGCTTATCTGGAATTAGGCGATGAAATTCTGGATATGCATGCTGTACAAGCTCAGCTGGAAGATTATATGCAGATTCATGCTATTGATGGCGGACATCATCGTCTGGAGCACCCGGAACAGGTGAACGAGCTGATTCAGGAAATCGAATATCATTTTATCCGACAATAAAAAAGCCCCAATATCCGGGGCTTCTTTATATGCTTTAAGCTTAGGCTACTGCAGCTTCAGGCTGGGATTTATCATCCAGTACTGACCAGATCTCCATGCCTAATTCCATATGCAGGTCAGGAAGATCAAGGAAGATACTTGCACCTAGAACTTCATGCTGGCATTTTTGAGCCAGTTCATGAACCGCTTTTAGAGTTCCACCAGTTGCCAGAACGTCATCCACAATAATTACTTTTTGGGATTGAACTTCCGCAGACATTTCTAACCGATCCAGCCCATATTCCAGGCTATAACCGACACCGACCACTGGAGGTGGTAATTTCCCTGCTTTACGAACCAGCAATAAGCCTTTACCTGTACGTTGCGCTAACAAACTTGCCAAGACAAAACCACGTGCTTCAACCGCAATAAAGCTTTCTACTTCTGCCAATTTGTCAGCAGGAATGCTAGCAATCAAGGCATCAGTCAATGGACCAATATTGCTCATGAAAAGTGGTGTCAAATCATAGAAGCAAATTCCAGGTTTTGGAAAATCTTGGACCGTACGAATGTGAGACCACAAAGAAGTAGACAAATTGCTCATGGGAGATCTTAAAAAAGAAAAGGAATATAAGAATTTTAAACTTATTTGAGGTACGTAGACAAGCCAAGCTGTATAATAAAAACCCGTTACTTAATAACAACTATTTGATTTTATTTAATTCATTTATTTTAAAAAATATTTAATCCAGACTTTAGCTATTTTAAATTACCTGAAAAGGAGAATTTTTACTGCAAGACTTTGGTCGGTCACACCAGAAAACTGTAATTTTTATTCATAATCAGATTGGTGTCTTCAACCGCCTACAGCAGTAAAGCAGATGAAAGTAGTTTTCTGATAAATAAGGAATGCGAGCTCTATTCTGCTGCTAATTTCGCTGATTAAGCTTTTATTCACTTTACTTTCTGAACAGAACTGCGTAAAAATTTAGCCAAATATGTTCACTGTTAAAAAGTTATATTCTTTTAGAGTCTTGCTATTTTATGGATTTTAAGCTGACGCCTAGAATTGCTTAGTTTTGGAGAGTTACATGAGAAAGTTTCAATGCATCGTATGTGGATGGATTTATGATGAGGCAGAAGGCTGGCCTCAAGACGGAATCGTAGCAGGAACCAAGTGGGAAGATATTCCGGATGACTGGACCTGTCCAGATTGTGGCGTGTCTAAAGTCGATTTCGAGATGATCGAAGTCTAATGACGCCCAGTTAAAGGCCATATCTATATGGTCTTTTTTTATGCCTTTCTATCATTTATACAGCATGGAGCTCTACCATATGGAAACAACTATGCATCCTATCGTCATTATTGGTTCAGGTATGGCGGGTTATGCCGTAGCACGTGAATTTCGCAAGCTGAATCCCGAGCATGAACTGCTAATGATTTGTGCCGATGATGCGGTCAATTATGCCAAACCGACGCTTTCCAATGCTCTGGCCGGCAATAAAGCACCTGAACAGATTCCACTGGGCGATGCAGCTAAAATGTCAGCACAGCTGAATATGCACATTGAACAGCACACCTGGGTCAAAGCGATTCATCCGGAAGATCATCAGCTGATTCTTGAAAAAGATGGTCAGGAACGCACGCAACCTTATAGCAAGCTGGTCTTGGCAGTCGGTGCCAATCCGGTACGTCTGGCCATTGCCGGGGACGCCAGCGATGATATTCATGTCGTCAACAATTTAAATGACTATAAAGCTTTCCGTAATAATCTGGCGGCACGTGAAGATAAGCGTGTAGTGATTTTAGGTGCCGGTCTGATTGGCTGTGAATTTGCCAACGACCTTCAAAATACCGATCATCAGGTTACCGTCATTGATTTGGCACCGCAGCCGCTTGGCCGTTTATTGCCGGAATATGTTGCCACAGCATTCCAGAAAAATCTTGAAGAAACCGGCATCCACTTTGTCTTGGGCACCACGGTCGAAAAAGTTTCTCGAGCCAATAACGGTGATTATCTGGTCACGCTGGCCAATGGCCAGTCTCTGGTCGCAGATGTGGTGTTGTCTGCCGTAGGTCTACAGCCAAATATTTCTTTGGCGAAACAGGCAGACATCCATACCAGTCGCGGAGTTTTAACCACAGCACAACTGGAAACCAGTCAGGCCGATATTTATGCTGTAGGTGACTGTGCCGAAGTGAATGGGATCTTACTGCCTTATGTCATGCCAATCATGCAACAAGCTCGCGCTCTGGCAAAAACCTTGAACGGTGAACACACTGCCGTACATTATCCTGCCATGCCTGTGGCAGTTAAAACGCCTGCTGCACCTTTAACGGTATTGCCTGCACCCGTCGATGTTGATGTCATCTGGGAAACTGAAGAGTTTGACGATGGCATGCTGGCTAAAGCAATTGACACCCATGGAACCTTACGTGGTTTCGTACTTTTGGGTGCCACTGCAGCCAAACAGCGTCTGGCCTTGACCAAGCAGGTTCCTGACTTGATTCCTGCAGCAGTTTAGAGGTTTAATAGCAAGGATATTTTTTAAACAAAATATCCTTTTATCAGGACAGCGACCATGTACAGCTTAGAACAGCTTAATCTTTCCCCTTATACCCCGTTCATGCATGAAACTAAGGTCGATCTTGGTAATGGGATCCAGCTACATGTCGAGGTTGGCGGCAATCCGGAACATCCTACTATTTTGCTGATTATGGGGCTGGGTGGGCAAATGCTATACTGGCCGGATTTTTTTTGTAAATCCCTGATTGATAAAGGTTATCATATTGTTCGTTTTGATAATCGTGATATTGGGCTGTCTTCAAAAATCCATCATAAAGGCCCACGTCTGAACACCCTGAAAATGATGAGCCGTTTTGTTCTCGGTCTGGGCAATCAGGGTGCACCTTATGATCTGTATGATATGGCGGAAGATGTCAGTCTGTTGATTGAAAAAATGCAGTTGGGGCAGGTCTATGTGCTGGGTGCCTCAATGGGCGGTATGATTGCGCAGATTCTGGCAGCCCGCTATCCGGACAAAGTTAAAAAACTGGGGTTATTATTTACCAGCAATAACCAGCCGCTGTTACCACCACCCTTTCCCAAGCAGCTCTTTAGTTTAATTGACAAACCATCTTCAACAGATGAAGATGGTATTGTCGACCATAGCTTGAAACTGTTTAAGATCATTGGCTCACCAGGTTATGTCAATCATCTGGAGGCAGTACAGACCGCACGCAAATTATATAAGCGAAGTTACTATCCTGCCGGTATACTTCAGCAGTTTTTAGCAATATTATGTACAGGCTCATTGCTGCAACTGGACAAGCAAATCAAACAAGATACCCTGGTGATCCATGGTTCTCGAGATCGATTGCTACCTCCTAGCCATGGCAAGGCCGTTGCGAAAGCAATTTCAGGGGCTAAATTTGAATTAATTGATGGAATGGGGCATGATATCCCACCGCATTTTATTCCATATCTTAGCGAATTATTTGCTGATCATTTTAAATCATAAACATTAGGACACTATGGCTGCATTACCATCCCTAAGACAGCTGTCATACCTCGTAACACTGTCAGAGACGCTGCATTTTACAGAAGCTGCTCGCCGCTCGTTCGTCACCCAGTCTACCTTGTCTGGCGGCATCATGGAGCTGGAGCGTTTACTCGGTGGCGTACTTGTTGAACGCGACCGTCAGAATGTTCGTTTAACGCCTCTTGGTGAACAAGTGGTTGCTCGCGCACGTGTTCTACTGGCCGATGCTCAGGATCTAATGCGTTTAAGTCGTGAGATGAGTGAACCCTTAACTGGTGATTTACATCTCGGAATCATTCCAACGATCGCTCCTTTCCTGTTGTCCCAGCTGCTAGACGAAGTGCATAAACAGTTACCAAAAATTCAGTTGCATCTACATGAAGCACAAAGTGAAAAGATTGTAGAAAAGCTAGAACACGGTAATCTGGATATGGTCGCCCTGGCATTGCCTTTCGACACCCGTGGTCTGAAAGTCGCTGAAATTGCCAAAGAGAATCTGTATCTGGTTTATCAAAAATCTGATCAGCATGCGGCACAAGCCAATTCTCTGGCAGATCTGGACCTGTCTCGCCTGATGTTACTTGAAGAAGGTCATTGCCTGCGTGATCATGCTTTAAGTGCCTGCCCGATTGGTGAGCGTAAAAATGATCATCGGCTAAAAGCCAGCTCACTGCCGACTTTAATCGAAATGGTTTCAGCCAATCTTGGTTTTACCCTGTTGCCTGAAATTGCGATCCATACCAATATGGTAAAAGCTAATCCTGAGATTCAGGTAAAAGCCATCGAGTCAGCCCCAAGTCGTACCCTGGCATTGGTAACCCGTAAAAGCACTCCGCTACAAAGCGAGTTTGATGTGTTGTTACAGATTTTCCAGAAGATTACCCGTCACGACGGCGCTTAATCCCAGTATGATAAAAAGGAGCAACAAGTGTGCTCCTTTTTTTTATATCCTAAAACTCATTATCCAACTCAAATAAAGCCAGCAAATCCTCAGATTGAATATGAGTAAAAATATTCCGAGATAGAAGATCAGCAGCCTAAAATAAATATCAGATCATTTCAGTTACTGCACCTATTCTGCAGCACAGTTAAATCCTCTTTTCAAAATAAAAAAAGAGGCTGAATCTTCAGCCTCTGGAAATACTTAAACCTATTTAAACAGCTCTAGTAAAACACGTTGTGCATTATGCGGCTTTTCACCTTCTTGTGGCTGTGCTCGCACCCAGGTTCCATCACCTTGCAATAACCAGGCTTGCTGGTTATCTTTCAGGTAATTAAAAAGACCCTGCTGATAGATACGTTTTTTCAAGCCTTCATCTTCTATCGGGAAACAGGCTTCGACCCGGTTAAACAGGTTACGATCCATCCAGTCGGCACTTGAACAGTAAATCCGTGCATTGCCATTATTGCTGAAATAATACACGCGGGTATGCTCCAGAAAACGCCCGACAATTGAACGTACCCGAATATTTTCAGACAGGCCCGGTAATCCCGGACGCAAACTGCAAATCGAACGGATAATCAGGTCAATCTGCACCCCGGCCTGAGAGGCCTCATAAAGTTTATTAATCAATTGCATTTCGGTCAGGGCATTGACTTTGACGATAATCTGCGCCGGCTTACCTGCCTGGGCAAAGGCAATTTCATTATCGATATAGTTCAGTAACTGGGCATGCAAGGTAAACGGCGCATGTAGCAGCTTTTTCAGCTTGGCCATTTTCCCCATACCGGTCAGTTCCTGGAAAATCCGATGCACATCTTCACACAGGTCTTTATCCGTAGTTAACAGACCATAGTCGGTATAGATTCGCGCATTGCCGGCATGATAGTTACCGGTACCCAGATGCACATAGCGCACCAGTTTATTATTTTCCCGGCGTACCACCAGAATCATCTTGGCATGGGTCTTGTAGCCCACAATACCATACACCACCACTGCACCAGCTTCCTGCAGTACATTGGCGACTTCAATATTGGATTCCTCATCGAAACGCGCGCGCAATTCAATCACTGCCGTGACTTCCTTGCCATTACGGGCAGCTTCAGCCAGGACCTGCACAATTTCAGAATCCGGTCCGCTACGATATAAGGTCTGTTTGATGGCCAACACTTGTGGATCACGTGCCGCTTCACGTAATAATGAAATGACCGGTGCAAAAGATTCAAACGGATGATGCAGCAAGATATCCTGTTTCTGCATTGCACTAAAAATATTTTCAGATTTTTTCAGTACTTTGGGAATAACCGGCGTATGCGAGTCATAGCGTAAATGTGGGCGCTTAAAATTAGACAGCAAACGTGCCAGATTGACCGGGCCAGCAACTTTATAAAGCTGATCCTCATCCAGATCAAATTCATTCAGCAGATATTCATAAATATGCTGTGGACAGTTTTCCGTTACTTCCAGACGCACCGCACGACCAAACCGGCGTGAACTGAGTTCACCTTTAAGTGCCTTGGCCAGATCTTCCACATCTTCATTCAAGGCCAGGTCAGCATTACGGGTAACACGGAACTGATAACAGCCTGTCGCTGTCATACCCGGAAACAGATCGGAGACATGCTCATGAATAATGGCAGACAGCATCACATGATGTTCTTTGCCATCGGTCAGTTCATCGGGCAAACGTACCACGCGTGGCAATGACCGCGGTGCAGGCACTACGGCCAGATCAATCTGACGACCAAAGGCATCTTTGCCTTCCAGCGTCACAATAAAGTTCAGTGATTTATTCACCAGCCGCGGGAATGGATGCGCAGGGTCCAGACTGATCGGCGTGAGAACCGGCGCCACCTGCTCCTGAAAATATTTTTTAACCCAGGCAGATTGTGCTGGAGTCAGCTCACCACGGCGCAGGAAACAAATATCTTCCTCACGCAGTTTTGGCAAAATTTCTTCATTTAAAATACGGTACTGACGTTCAATCGCGGCATGCGCAGTTTTAGAAATCTGCTCCATGACCTGCTTGGGTGTGAGACCATCCGGGCTGCGGCTTTCATTTCCCAGATCAAGCTGCTCTAAAACACCCGCAACGCGAATTTCAAAAAACTCGTCCAGATTACGCGAGAAAATCAACAGGAAATTCATGCGTTCGAGCAATGGATGTAAAGGATCGACAGCCTGTTCCAGAACGCGTAAATGAAAGTCCAGGATAGACAGTTCACGATTAATATAACGATCATTATATGTATATTCGGGCTGTACTGAAGTGCTGCTGGCTGCCGTATTCATATCAAACCTACGTGGATTTAAAATTGTGCTTATCGTTCCAAGTATGCTTCAATTTTATGACAATTTCATAAAAAAAGCCCAAATAATTGGGCTTTCTCTCTAAATAATATCTTAAGGTAATTCTGCATAACGCATATAACGCTTAATCATCCGCTTACGTGCATTTAAAGCAGACGAGTTACGATGATCCTGAAAATATTTCGGATTGGTGAGAATGGCAGCCAGAAAGATGGCCTGATCCTGGGTCAGGCTTTGCGCGGTTTTACCAAAATAATGTTTGGCCGCGGCTTCCACTCCATAGATGTTGTCCCCGAACTCGATCGAGTTCATATACACTTCCAAAATTCTCTGTTTGGACCACATGCGTTCCATCATCCAGGTGGCGACAGCTTCTTGTCCTTTACGTACAAAAGAGCGCTTATTGACGAGGAACAGGTTTTTCGCCAGTTGCTGGGAAATGGTGGAACCTCCTGCAACGACTCGGCCTTGATCTCGGTTTTTATTCAGCGCCTGTTGAATGCCCTCCCAGTCAAAACCATGGTGATGAATAAATTTTCCATCTTCCGCAGTGACAATTGCACGTTTCAGATTCAGGCTGATCTCGTCGTAGGGCCTCCACTGATGCTGAATCGGTTTGGAAGGTTCTGACCAGTAATCGATCCGCATCATCATGGTGGTGTTTACCGGATGGGTGCGCCACCAGGCCAGACTGGCAAAGATCCACAATTGAACCAGCAGGATCACACTGACGATGACGAGCATCGTGCGGATCAGAAAGGCTTTCATGTCAGTGCGTTACTCCTGAAAATTTAATTTTTCGTGTTAAGCTTATTCGAAATATACAATCACAGCAAAAAAATAGCATGTCTGAATACTCTCCCCCTGTCGCACATCGCAAACTTGAAATGCATCTCTGGTGGATTACCGCCATTTTAATCGGGATCAATGTGGGATTATTTGTTTGGCAAGTCATGCATGGCATGGACGTGACCCAACCGAGTACCCGAGATGCTATTCTCTGGGGTGCAGATTATGCACCTTTAACTTATATAGCGGAACCCATGCGCTTGTTTAGCAGCATGTTTTTTCATTTTGGCCTGATTCATCTGATGTTGAATATGTGGGCCTTGTATATTTTTGGTAGTGTGGCCGAACAGCTTTTTGGCCGGCTGTATTTTATCGGCTTATATCTCTGCGCTGGTCTGATGGGTAGTCTGCTCAGTGGTTATATAAATATTCAAAACAGCTATAGCCTGATTGAAGGTGGTGTCGCCAATCCAGATTTATTGCCTGCAGTCAGTGCCGGGGCATCTGGTGCTGTGATGGGACTTGGAGCTTCTCTCACGGTGTTGGCCTTATTGCCGATGCTACCCCAGCAACGCTTTATTCTGGATAAAAAAACCCTGGTAATGGTTCTGGGTCTAAACCTGGCACTGGGCTTTATGATCAGTGGAATCAACAATGCCGCCCATATAGGCGGCATGCTGATGGGTGCTTTGCTCACCCTGTTATGGTATATGGGTCAAAAAATGCAGCGTAGCCACCTGTTCAATCTGATAGCCTTGTGTATCGGTTTTGGCCTATGTGTCCTGCTTTATCAATATAACCTAGTCTTGCTTGAACCCATTCGTCCACTCTGGCAAGAAATACTGGAACTCATGCAGCAGCAGTTACAACTTTAAATCAAAACCATTTTAAAAGCCCAAGAGATGAATCTTACTGATTCATCTCGCGCAAGCTTTGTAAAGGTGGAATATCCGACAGATAACTTAGACGATAACGGCCAATTAACATACATAAAACGGTCATAAAAATCGGCAGGATAATCCAGATTTCCCAATGCGGCTGAATCATCAAATCCATTTTATAGCTGGCAATTGCACTGATGACTTCGGCAAACAGGCAGGAAACAATTCCGGCAAACAGCCCGATAAAACCAATTTCCAGACTCATCATGGTCTTCAGTTTCTGCTTGGAACTACCAAATGAACGTAGCAAAGCCACTTCACGTTTGCGTTCATCCATTAACAGGTTCAAACAGGCCATCAGCACCAGAAAACCGGAAATACTGACCAGTACCGCCAGAATCGTCACGATTTGCACCAGTACATTCACCAGGCGTTTGATCTCTTCCAGAATCAGGCTGACATCAATAAAAACCGTGTTGGAAAATTGCTGGATTACCGACACCAGTTTGCCTTTATCTGCCTCCGGCACATAAAAACTGCCCAGATAACTGCCTGCATTGGCATCCATGCTATTCGGGGCAAAAATAAAGAAAAAGTTCGGACTAAAACTTTCCCACTCGACGGTTCTTAGATTAACGACTTTAGCTTCCAGTATGCCTTCAGGCAGACTGAAACTGAGTTTATCTCCTATCTTAATGCCTAATTCTTCGGCCGTATTGGCCTCGACTGAAACTTCACCCGGCTGTTTTAATTCTGCCTTACCTTGAACAATGACATTATCCTGAGGATAGCGGTTTGACTGGGTCAGATTCAGCTCACGCTTTAAGGTATTGCTGCTTTTAAGCAGTTCATCGGCAAAAGGCTGATCATTTTTGGCGACCAGACGCCCACGAATATTCGGATAGAGGGGCGTGCTTTTCCAGCCATTCTGCTCCAGTTGAGCTTTCAGGGCTGGCATCTCAAAAGGCGGTAAACCGTAAACGAACTGGTTCGGTGTACCTTCCGGCAACTGTTGCTGCCAACGATCTAGCAGATCAGTACGTAATACTGCCAGTACCGTAATCAGGCTTAGACCCAAAGCTAACGCCGTAATCTGCAAGGCAGTCTGTGAAGGTGTTCTGACATACGATGATAGATTTAGCTTCATATTCCGCAGCAGCTTTAACACCACCCAGACCGTCACATACAGCACCACACATAACACAATAATCGCGCCAATCACCCAGGCGGTCAGCAGCAGGTTTTCAGTCAAAATCACACTAAAAATAATCAGGCTGAGCGTTCCGGTCAGCAGCATCCACAGCATAGACTGTACTGATTTTTCCTGCTGGCGAATCACCCGGATAGGTGGCGTATTTAGCAGTTGCAATAAGCTAGGCATCACAAAACCGAGCAGCACCACCGCACTGGTCAGCATCGCGACCGGCAATGGTCCAAGCAACATTGCAATGGCAGAAAATTCAATCTGCAAATTTGGAATCAGCTGCAACATTAACTGTAACAATCCATAACCCAGACCGATCCCGAGCACAGTACCGATCAGCATGGCAATCAGCAGCACTATCCCGAGTAAAGCCAGATAAGCTGACAGAATCTGCTGCTTGGTGGCACCGATACAACGCATCAAGGCAATATGATCCTGATTCTGCTGCACATAACGCTGTGCGGTTAAGGCTATGGCAATACCGCATAATAAAATGGTCAGAATATTCGCCAGTTGCAGGAATGTATCCAGATTGGCGATTGGCTTCATCAAACGGGTATTACCCTCACTGGCATTGCGCAACTTGAGACTGCTTTGCTCCTCAAACTCCTGCCCCTGTACTTCTGCTGGCGTTTCTGAGGTGTCGTTTGCTGACTTGTGCTGCTTGAATAAGGCTTCAAATTGTTGGGTATCGTCCGGACGGCCCGCCATGAGAAGGCGATATTCGATTCGGCTCCCCATCTGAATAGCATTGGTTCTTGCTACATCTGCTTGGGAAATAATCACCGTTGGCGAAAAGCCGGAAAATCCAAGTTCCTGATTGGAGTCCTGTTCAATCTTTGCAGTAACTTTAAACGCAGCATCAGCAATATGGAGCTGATCGCCCAGTTTGACCTTGAGTAGATCCATGGCCCGTTGACTGAGCCAGATTTCACCAGATTGAATTGAACGTTTGGCCGGTTGCACCCGCAGCTCACCACGCAAAGGAAAAGCCTGATCAATCGCTTTGACATTGACCATGACAAACTCTGCATCAGTATAGGCCATGCTGCTAAACACAATAACTTCTGACTGCTTCAGGTCCAGCTGTCTGGCCTGATCACGCCACTGCTCAGGCAAAGGTTCATTGTCTGAAAGTACCAGATCGGCAGCCAGCATTTCTGCTGCCTGCAAGGCGACTGCATTTTGAATCTGCTCATTGCTAAATTTAAGCGCAGTGGTCGCACTGATCGCCAGTGTTAAGGCAATAATCAGCAGATAAATCCCGGTCGTTTTAAAGCTTTGTGTCAGTAAAGGACGAAATAATGGATTCATTTCATCCCCCACTCGGATGTTCAATCAGCTCGCCATTCAACAGCTCAAAATGCCGCTGGCACTGCTGTGCCAGTTTGCGGTCATGCGTCACCAGCACCAAGGTCGTTCCCAGTTCCCGATTTAGTTGAAATAGCAGTTGTTCAATTTCTTTGGCAGTTTCGCCATCGAGGTTACCCGTGGGTTCATCGGCAAAAATGATTTTTGGTTCACTGACCAGTGCCCGGGCGATCGCCACACGCTGCTGCTCTCCCCCCGACAGCACTTTCGGGGTTTGCTGCGCCTGTCGATCCAGCCCTACTTTATGCAGTAGTGCCAAGGCTTTTTGCTCGGCTTCTGCATATTTAAAATCGGGTTGCAGGCGCAGGGGCAGCATCACATTTTCAAGTGCAGTCAGATGTGGCAACAGCTGAAAAGACTGAAATACAAAGCCGATATTTTTCAAACGCACCAGTGCACGCTGTTCTTCATCCAGACTTGACACCAATTCACCACAGACCATAAGCTGACCTGAACTGGCCTGATCCAGTGTTGCCAGAATACCCAGTAATGTGGATTTTCCGGAACCGGAACGACCCGTAATCGCTACCTGTTCCCCAGCCCGAATTTCTAGGTCAAGATTCTCAAAAATGGTGAGCTGTTTTTGTGAAAGTTGTATCTTTTGTGTCAATTTCTGGGCAGAAATAATAGCCTGTGGCATGATGGTCGAATCGTTGCTGCTTTGAATCATACGTGTCCTATATGAAAAATCTTAATCAGAAAACCCGGCTATTGCCTTACTTGTTTTTGCTCAGTCTGTGCCTGTTACCTCTTGGAGTTTCAGCAAAGACGATTATGATTTTAGGTGATAGTTTAAGTGCAGGATATGGTATCCAGCCTCAGCAAGGCTGGGTAAATTTGTTACAAAAGCGTTTAGAGCAACAGTATCCGAAACAGCATAAAGTGGTCAATGCAAGTGTCAGTGGCGAAACCACCAGCGGAGCGCTGGCCAGACTACCAAAATTACTACAAACACATCGTCCAGACCTTGTGGTGATTGAGTTAGGTGGCAATGATGGCTTGCGTGGACAACCGCCACAAATGATTCAAAAAAATTTAGCCAGCCTGATTCAGCAGAGCCAGAAAGCCAAAGCCAAGGTTATTATATTTGGTATGAAAATGCCGCCTAACTACGGTCAGGCATATAGCAAGGCCTTTGAAAATAATTATAAAGTGGTCAGTCAGCAATATAAGGTGAAATTATTGCCTTTCTTCCTGGAGGGTGTGGCCGGCAACAAAACCCTGATGCAAAAAGATTTGGTTCATCCGAATGCTAAAGCACAAACCATCCTGTTAAACAATGCTTATCCATACATTAAAGGCGCTTTATAAAGCGCCTTTAATGGATTCAAATCTTAAAATCTGACTTAGAAATCAAAGAATGTAACTTCACCTGTTTCAAGTGAATATTCTGCTCCCACGACCAGTAATTTACCTTTGGCAATCAGATTTTCCAGTACGGCTGAACCATGACGAAGCTGGTTCACTGAAGCAAATACATTCGATCGAATAGCATGTATGGACAGTTTGTCCAAATCATCTTTTAATTCAGTTTGCATCAGAATTTCAACTGATGGACGTACCCGGTTCACAATCGACATCAAATTTGCAGATGGCGGTGTTGCCGGATTGGTCAAAGCTTCAATTGTAGAATGAATTGCGCCACAATGCGTATGACCTAATACAATAACTACTGGACAGCCAAAGCTGTCTGCAGCGAACTCAACACTGCCGACTTGAGAGGGTGCCACAATATTGCCTGCTACCCGAATCACAAACAGATCACCCAGCCCCTGATCAAATACCATTTCTGCCGGGACACGCGAATCCGAACATCCTAAAACAATAGCAAATGGTTCCTGACTTTCTGCCATTTCAGCGCGTTGCTGATGCGATAATAATTTTAAATGCTGCGTTTCACCATTGACAAAGCGCTGGTTACCCTTTTTAAGACGATCTATAGCTTCCTGAGCTGTGAGCATTCTTTTTTACCATCGATGTTTTTAGTGGGAATATCTTACTGCTAGATTTTTTGAATGTCACTTGCAAAAAAATTACCCGTTTAAATTTTTTAGCTTTTTGATGATTTCTTGTTCTGTGTATTTTTCTGTGAAATTCATCACATTTCATTCAGGATTTTTCTGCCCAGACTATTCATTAACAGATGTACAATATTAAGGAATGTTTTAAAATAAGTTGAAAGATTACGATTTGATTCATCTATAAATTGCAAATCGATAACACGGAAGTATTTTGAGCATTTTGCTTAGTGGGTTTATTTTGGGGAATAGCCAATGAAGAAAATAATAAGATTGCGCTCGAAAATGATCTGTTCAACCCTGGTTGCCTTAAGCATGGCATTACCAGGCCTGACCCATGGTCAAAATCTGTTTGGCCAGAAAAGTGAAAAGTCTGCCCAAGTATTGCAGCAACATCTATTGCAGGAACGTAGCCTTGCCGGACTCAAGTCCAAGACCCTCAAAATTGGAGAGGTGACCTGGAGCTATAGCGAAGGCGGGTCCAAGAACAAACCGTCAATTCTACTGATTCATGGTCTGGCCGGCACCCGTGACAACTGGAATCGGGTGGCCCAGTTTCTGACACCTTATTATCATGTCATCATTCCTGACTTGCCGAGCAATGGCGATACCAAAGTACCAGACGATTTTGATGTTTCTGTGCCCAATGTTACCTCTCAACTGCGTTTGCTCCTTGAAACCTTAAATGTGGACGAAAATTTACACATTGCCGGCCACTCTCTGGGTGGATCGATTGCTACGGTGTATGCTTCACAATATCCTTTCGATACTCAGAGTCTATTTCTTATTAATAGTGCTGGTCTTTACAAAATGGGGAATACTCCCTACACCAAAGACCCACAAGCCTTAAAAGATCTGATCGTCAGCAAACCCGGCGATCTGCAGGATGTATCCAAAGAGCTGATGCAGAACCCGCCAGTAATTCCTTATCAGTTGCGGCATGCACAGGAAAAACTGCTGATTTCACGCGCTGAACAAACCAGCAAATCGATTGATCAGGTGGTGATGCTAAACCGGATTTATACGCCGGAAACCTTTGCCCGTCTGACCCGTACAGTTGAAGCACCCACCTTGATTTTATGGGGCAAACAGGATCGGATCATTAATGTTGAGGTGGTCAAAGAACTGCATGCCCTGCTGAAACGTGCCGAAAAACCGGTGATTTTGAATAATGTCGGGCATATGCCAATTCTGGAAGCAGAAAAACAGGTCGCACAACATTATTTGCCTTTTCTGGCCAAGACACAGACCCTAAAAAACCCGCTTGCTGATAAACTCATTCCTTTATATTAAGTTTCAGAGATGCTATGCAGAAACACCCGATGATTGAGCAGTTGATCGATGCTCAACTTGATTTTCTCGATCAGGCATTTTCTCAATCTGAAACGATTCAAAGCGAGTTTCATGCATTTTATTTGTGGTTGCGTAAACAGACACTAAAAGAGCTGTGGAGCTGTGAAGCAATCAATCAGCTTTTACAGAAACAGATTCTGGATACAGCTACCAGTAGCTTTCTGATTGAACAGATTGCCGAGCATATCCGTTTTGCACTGGTGCATCCGGCCAATGACACCACCACGATTGCCGATCTGATTCCAGTACTGACCGTCGATAAAATCGCCCAGTATGTGGCCAGCAAAAGTGGTCATCGTCAGCGTCTGATTAAAACCGTAGTCAATAATCCGGCATTTTCAGCCATGATTACGCAATTGATCCAGCACTCCATTCAGGATTATCTAGATAACTCCATGATTGCCAAAAGCGTGCCCGGGGTTTCCCGCTTTATGAAAATGGGTAAATCTGTACTGGAAAATGTCACCGACACCAACCTCGATAGCACCATTGCGCGTTATCTGCAAAAGAACATTCTGAAGCTCAGCCAGATGAGTGAGCATGTGCTGAACCAGCATTTTGACGATGAAAAACTCTATCATTTTCAGGCCAATCTCTGGCATAAAATCAAGGTCATGCCTGTATCTATCTTGAAGAAGTATATTGAGCTACAGGACCTGAATCAGACGGTCGGCTTAGGTCATGACATCTGGGATCACATACGCCGGACGGACTATCTGCAGCAGCAGTTACATGACGGAATTCATACCTGGTATGTCCGCAATCAGGAACATACTTTTGATCAGTTATTACGTGATCTGAATATTGATGAAGCTCTCATTCAGAATGAATTGCAGCAACTGCTCAGCCCGGTAATCCAGCAGATGGTTTCTCAAGGCCATTTACGTGAACGCGCACGAAAATGTCTGGAACAATTTTATTATCATGAAGATACTTTAAAAATCCTTAAAATTTAAATAAAAAAGCCGCTTTATAGCGGCTTTTTTATTTTCTTGTGTGCTTAGAATTTTGCATTCAGGCTGATACCGTAACGGCGGCCATCCAATAATTGATCCCCATCAATATCTTCAGCTTTTTCATCCAGTAGGTTATAGACGCCAAATTTACCGGTCAAATTCGGACTGAATTTATAGTTAAAGCCGACATCTACAAATTGGTAGCCTGGATTTGGCTGAGCCATAGAAGTACGGCTCAGGTATGCAGAGGTTTCAGAACGGTGGTGCAAGCGGCTCCATACATTTAATGCATCGTTTAGCTCATAATCGACACCAATATTAAACATGTGTTCTGGCATCTGGTTCAGTGGCTGGCCTTTAAAAGCACCCGATTTAAACTCTGAATCGGTATAGGTATAGTTTGCAGTCAATGTCGTGTAATCATTCAGACTGGCTTCTACCGTTGCTTCTACACCACGAATTTCCGCTTCATCTACATTAATCCGTTCACTAATAAAATAGAATGGAATATCCCCTTCGAAACATTTCCAATTCTGCCAGTTATTACGGTTTGTTGTGGTGCCATCAGTATCGGTTTCGCAGGCACGAACTTCCGTAATCCGGTCTTTATATTTAGTGATAAAGCCAGTCAGCGATGTATTGATATAATCATTTTTCCAGTTAAAACCTAATTCAGTCGATACACTTGATTCAGGTTTCAAGTCCGGATTGGCACGAATAATGCCACGGCCTGTTGGCAAGGGTGAACCGCCACCACCCGTGACGCTATAGAACCCTTCTGTGGCTGCACGAATATCAGGCTGTTTATAACCTGTGGCCACACCACCTTTTACTACAAAGTTATCATTTACCGCGTACACCCCATACAGTCGTGGCGATAAATGGCCACCATAGTTTTCATCATGGTCATAACGCAGGCCGGCGGTTAAATCGAAACGATCTGTCATGCTCCAGGTATCTTCAAGGAATGCAGCAGCAGACCATCGTGTTAACTCACTAAATTCAGGTGCATTAGGATTCCGGTTAGTGGCTTTATCGACCAGTTTTTCATCTTTAAGATATCCACCGAATGACAGCATGTGATCACCTAAGGCCCAGTTCCATTGACTGTTCGCTGTCCAGGTATCTAGGGTAATCCCTTTGGTGCCGAGTTCCGTATTGCCACGATCCGGATTTTTTGAGTTTTCATACTGGATATAAGATGAACTGTCCAAGTTATCGCTATAACGCCCATTATGGGTTACTGAATAAACATTACGGTAATTACGCGAGAACGAATCTGCAGCGCCTTGAATGGCTGCTACCGTTTTACCGACTGAAGTCGTGGATTCCTGCTGCACAAAATTGGCTTCAACCTGCACATCATGATCATCATTAATGGCATAGCTCAGACGTGAATTTAAGCTTTCACGTTCTGTGCCACGAAAACCGCCCACATAACGGTCTTCATTACGTTCCTGCTTATTGACTGACAGCTGCACGCCCAGCTTGTCTGCAATTAAAGGACCGGCAAGATATACAGAAGCATTTTTAATATCACCTGAACGGCTACTGTCCTGAATTGTGGTTCCTAATTCGACATGACCAGACCATTCATCAGACACTTTTTTGGTAATGATATTGACTACCCCGCCCATGGCATCCGTACCATACAGTGTAGAAGCTGGACCACGAATAATTTCAATACGTTCGATGGCGGCAAGCGGTGGCAGAATATTTTTCTCAAAACCGCCATCATCCCCGTTCGGGTTCACATCCTTGCCATATTGACGCTTACCATCGACCAGAAACAAGGTGTAGTTTGAACTCATGCCTCGAATACTGATGGTCTGTGCAGAACCTGCACCCGAAACCACGACCCCAGGCGTATTACGCAGCACATCAGTAATGTCATTATATTCACGTTTATCCAATTCTTCACGATCAATCACGGTAATGGAAGCAGGTGCTTTAGCCAAATCTTGCTCATAACCTGTTGCGGTCACCACAATCGTTTGCAGTTTAGTCGCTTCCGCTTGTGGAACAACAACTTCGACTGCAAATGCATTACCCGTCATGACTGAAGTTACAGCAAATGCCAAAGTGGTTTTTAAGAATCGCTTATTCATACCTTGCGCGCCCCAATATTTATGAAGAGATCATGTTTATTCGGTTGCGAAGTGTAACAGCTTTCCATTTAAATGCAATTGCTATTGATAATTATTATCACTAATATTCACTAAATTTTAAGCCAGATATAAAAAAACCTCGAAAGTTCGAGGTTTTTTTTAAATGCTATAAATGAACTGTTATATAGAACAGCTTATTTCATATACGCACCTTCAGATTGACTATGATCCGTTTCATCAACGACATTCATCAATTCAGGAATATGCTGTTTTAGTGTTGTTTCTACGCCCTGTTTCAAGGTGATATCAATCGCTGAACAACCCTGGCAACCACCACCAAATTTAAGTACAGCGGTTAAACCTTTTTCAGGATCTTCTTTGACTTCAACCAGTGCACAGTTACCGCCATGGCCTGCCAGACCCGGGTTAATTTCAGACTGCAAGACATAGGTAATGCGCTCTTCTACTGATGCATCTGGCCCCACGCGTGGCACTTTAGAGTTCGGCGCACGGAAGGTCAACTGACCACCAAAACGGTCTTTGTTGTAGTCAATTACGGCATCAAGTAAATACGGAATAGATGGCGAGTCGATAAAAGCAGGGAAATCAGGATATTCCTGCTTATAATCTGTCGGTACAACTTCATCAGGTGCACTATAGGCCATGCAACATTCAGCGCGAGGAGTACCCGGATGCTCTACAAAAACACGCACACCAATACCCGGGGTGTTCTGTTTATCCAGTAAATCCTTTAAATACTCTTGTGCTGTTGGTGTAATCAATAAGTTGGGAATTTCACCAACAACTGGAGTGCTGCTGTTCTCAGTCGACATAACAATAATTTCCTCAAGCTCAAGTGACCATTTTAACTGAAGATGCGGGGTAATTTTTAAAAATCAACTAAAATTGTCGGATTTATTATAAAAGTACAACTTTAGCTCAATTTTAATGGCATGATAATTAGCAAATAGGCACCATTAGAATCATTTATATGCTTGATTTACCTTTTAATCATACTGTTACCATTATTCTGATCACCTGTATTGTGTCATTTATTGCTTTCTCCAAAGAGACGGTAATGAACCGGCTGATTTTCTGGCCTCCGGCACTGCAACGTGGACAATATGACCGTTTTATTACGCACGGGTTTATTCATGCGGATGGAACCCATCTGCTGTTCAATATGATTACTCTGTTCTTTTTTGGCAGTGTAATTGAAAGCTTTTATCGTCAATATCTGTACGACCTGGGTTTCATCCTGTTCTATCTGGGCGCTCTGGTTGCTGCGATTTTGCCAAGTTACCTGAAGCATAAAAATGATGCGCGCTGGGCCAGTCTAGGCGCTTCCGGTGCAGTGTCGGCTGTGCTATTTGCCTATATTCTGTTTGAACCATGGAAACTGATTTTTGTATTCTTCATTCCAGTTCCTGCAATTATTTTTGCTGTGCTGTATGTGGCCTATAGCATCTGGTCAGGCAAAAAAGGCAATAGCAATATTAATCACAGTGCGCACTTATGGGGAGCAGCCTATGGTGTGATCATGACGATTATTCTGGAGCCACGCCTGATTCCGCACTTCCTGAATAAACTGATGCAGATTCCGTTTTAACGCGGATTTTTAAATCCTGAGACGGAATAGACTACCTGTAAGTTGGGCCTGAGTTTTTCAATAAAAATCGACAAGAGAGCTGCGGCTCTCTGGATCAGTTGAAACATCTCGTAATATATTAGAAAGCCATGATGTCACTTAATGCCAATCTTGAAGTGATTTTTGCAGCGATAATGTATACATCTGTATATTAATCACTGTCATTATCGAGATATTTTGCATGTCCATTACACCAGACGGTCTCCAATTTCCTTTTCAGTCTCCACAACAAAAACCCAGTAGCTCGAAAGCAGGGCGCGCAATTATCGCGGCAGCGCTAGCCAATGTCGCCCCTCACAGTTCTGCACAGGCACAATCAGAAAAAAACTGGCGCAAACTCTACACCGTACATTTTAAGCAGCTGGTCGAGCAGGGTCTGAGCTCTCCTGAAGCCAGCCTGAAAATTGCAGAGGATGGATTGGCACAGGCCCATCAGACGTTTGAGTTTTATCGTGACGGTCAAAAGCATTTACTGCAGGAGGTCTTCTCCCTGCCCACGGGTCAGTTACATACCTTCAAGCTGACAGGTCATAGTAAATCAGCACCAGAATGGTATGTGCCCTACCAGGGGCAAAAGCTGCAAGGTGATGCCTTACTGGAGCAGATTGAACGCTGGGAAACTCAAGGCATCATGGAAATCAGCCATGCCAATGCCCTACGTGAATGTGCCGTGCATCCTGAATGGTTTGACCTGTCAGATCGGACCACAGTGCTGTTTGGTGCCGCATCTGAAGCGGGGCCCTTGACCTGGCTGGCAAAATGGAAAGCCAATATTGTGGCGATTGATTTACCGAATAGCCGGGTCTGGGGCAAGATTATCGATACCGTCAGCCAAGGCAATGCCACCCTGTATGCACCTTGTACTGAAGACCTGCCTGCCGATACTTCACCGAACATCTTAAAAGAAAAACTGGGCGCAAATTTGCTCACCCAGATTCCTGAAATTGCCAAATGGCTATTACAGTTTGAGCAGGATCTGGATCTGGCTGCAATTGCCTATCTGGATGGTGAAAAGCATGTCCGTGTTTCCGTGGCGATGGATGCTATCATGCACTATGTTAGCCAGCAAAAAGCCAATACCAGCCTGATGTATATGTGTACGCCGACTGATGTGTATGCCGTTCCAGCTGAAGTGATCGAAGCCTCAAAAGAAAAATATGCAGAACGTTCCAAGGCACAGACCCTGATTTCTAAAAGTGTTGCGACATTAAGCCGTAAACACTTTTTCCAGAAAAATAGTCATGAGCTGATTCAGTCTGGCGATCAGGCATATGGCATTTGTGACTGTCTGGTGGTTGAACAAGGTCCAAACTATGCGCTGGCAAAACGTATTCAGCAATGGCGTGCAACCTTGGCGCGTGCTCAAGGTCAACGGGTCAGCATTAATATTGCACCTTCTACGACCACTCATTCTGTTACCAAAAATCCGCTATTAAAAGCCGCATTCAATGGCGCCAGCCTGTTTGATGTGGAAGCTTTCGCACCTGAAACTACCAATGCATTGATGGCAGCATTATGGATTCATGACCTTCGCAATCCGGAATCAGTGGCCAATCCTGAAGTGGAACTGAACCATCCGCTTGAGTTAATGATGCATGGTGCGAATCATGGTGGTTTGTGGCGAGTCGCTTATCTGGCGCGTACCGCACTGCCTTTTGCTGCGCTGTTTGGTTTTGCGACGGAGAAATTGCCAAAAGGATTATTGAGCAAGTTGAAGAAGTAATTTATTTCCTTCACTTTACCCTTTTCCTAGAGTCGATATTCTTTTTATTTAAAATTCTGCCCCTCACCCCAACCCTCTCCCCAAGGGAGAGGGAGTATCCATCATAAATTTTAGTAACTGTTAGATATCTGCCTCCAAGCTACTTTTCCATGAGGTAAAAGAGCAAGATTTAGCGTCAATGTTATTCCCAAGTAGAAATGTCCTACCTAATAACCAAATAGAAATGTCCTATATGGACATTTCCAAGTCAAGCAC
>NZ_JAYWYX010000022.1:0-66362 GCF_048147925.1 Acinetobacter sp. 226
ATTAGGGGTATCGCCAAGTGGTAAGGCACCGGGTTTTGATCTCGGCATCCGTTGGTTCGAATCCAGCTACCCCTGCCATCTTACAGTTCATCAATTTAGGGGCGTCGCCAAGTGGTAAGGCACCGGGTTTTGATCTCGGCATCCGTTGGTTCGAATCCAGCCGCCCCTGCCATTTTCTCGAAAAAAGACAGAGCACTCATTTGCTGTAAGACTATTAATTTACCTTGACACTTTACCGCAAAAATATTAAAGTTCTGCCGCATTAGGGGTATCGCCAAGTGGTAAGGCACCGGGTTTTGATCTCGGCATCCGTTGGTTCGAATCCAGCTACCCCTGCCATCTATTCCCATATATCCCAACCGCCAAGGGTGCTTCATGCCCAATCTTGTCGTTTTTAGTGGATCTGCGCATCCACAATTCGCTCAAAAAGTCGTAAGTCACTTACATATTCCTCTAGGCGCTGCCTCTGTAGGTCAGTTCTCTGACGGTGAAATTGCTGTCGAGATTACTGAAAACGTTCGTGGTAAAGACGTATTTATCGTACAGCCTACTTGTGCCCCAACCAATGATAACCTGATGGAAATCCTGGTGATGGCTGATGCTTTGCGTCGTGCAAGTGCTGGTCGTATTACTGCCGTGATTCCTTATTTTGGTTATGCTCGTCAAGACCGTCGTCCACGTTCAAGCCGTGTGCCAATTACCGCTAAAGTCGTTGCAGACATGCTGACTACTGTCGGGATTGACCGCGTTGTGATGATCGACTTGCACGCTGACCAGATCCAAGGCTTCTTCGATATCCCTGTAGACAACATCTACGGTACTCCTGCGCTTTTAGCTGATCTTCGTCAGCAATCGCATCACAACCTGATGGTGGTTTCACCTGACGTGGGTGGTGTAGTGCGCGCACGTGCTGTTGCGAAACAAATGGGTGATATCGATCTTGCAATCATCGATAAACGTCGTCAAAAAGCGAATGAATCACAAGTGATGCATTTGATTGGTGATGTTAAAGATCGTGATTGTGTCATTGTTGATGACATGGTAGATACGGCTGGTACGCTATGCAAAGCTGCTGATGCATTGAAAACCTTCGGTGCTCGCAAGGTGGTTGCATATGCAACACATCCAGTACTTTCTGGTAAAGCACTTGAAAACTTAAAGAATTCTGTAATTGATGAACTGGTTGTGACTGATACCATTCCTCTTTCAGATGAAGCTTTAGCACTGGGTAAGATTCGCCAGGTTTCAGTAGCCAGCATGGTTGCCGAAACAATTCGTCGTATCAACAACGAAGAATCTATTAGCGCAATGTTCGATTCTTATCTATAATAGAGCGCTGAATTTTCAAAGCCCTGCCATTTGGTAGGGCTTTTACTCACCAGACTGGTCGCAAGTCTGGTTCATTTAACTTAAATAGGATGTCTATCATGGCAAACTTCGTATTAAACGCAGCAGCACGTGAAGAAGCAGTTCAAGGGAA
This sequence comes from Acinetobacter sp. 226, assembly GCF_048147925.1. Classification (NCBI taxonomy): domain Bacteria; kingdom Pseudomonadati; phylum Pseudomonadota; class Gammaproteobacteria; order Moraxellales; family Moraxellaceae; genus Acinetobacter; species Acinetobacter sp. 226. The sequence continues at coordinate 1,481 of NZ_JAYWYX010000022.1, forward strand.
AGGTGCGAGCCGCCGCCTTCGTCTTCAAGCTAAAGTTCCTGCAATCATCTACGGTGGTGAAGCTGCTCCTGTAGCAATTACTGTTGAGCTTCGTCAGCTTGTTAAATTCTTAGAAAACAATTCATTCTTTGAAGAAGTTATCGAAATTGATGTAGACGGCAAAGTTGAAAGCGTGAAAATCCAAGCGTTACAACGTCACCCAGCTAAAAACACACCAATGCACGCTGACTTCAAACGCGCATAAGTGTTAATGGTGTAAATTAGTGTCAAATATTTCACTGATTGTAGGTTTGGGTAACCCAGGTTCTGAGTATGCCCAAACCCGCCATAATGCAGGCTTCTGGTTCGTAGAACGCCTTGCAGACCAATATGGCATTACCCTCAAAAAAGACCCAAAATTCAATGGATTTAGCGGTCGTGGCAATATTGAAGGTCAAGACGTCCGTCTCCTTCTCCCAACAACCTTTATGAATCTTTCCGGTAAAAGTGTTGTTCCTTTCGCCAAATTCTACAATATCGCACCTGAATCGATCCTGATTGCCCATGATGAACTGGATATGAATCCTGGCATCATTCGCCTGAAAACTGGCGGTGGTCACGGGGGTCATAATGGTCTACGCGATATCGTGCCGCATATCGGTCCAAACTTCCATCGCCTTCGCATTGGCATTGGTCATCCTGGTGCCAAAGACCGTGTTTCCGGTCATGTGCTCAGTAAAGCGCCTAGCAGCGAACAGAGTTTAATGGATGATGCGATTTCCCATGCCCTCGCCCGTACAAAAATGCTGGTGAACGGTGAAGTACAGCAAGCCATGAATCAAATCAACGCATATAAGCCGAACTGAACATTCAAAAATTGCTGGACAATTCCGCTTGCCAGAAAGTTTATTTAAGCGCAAAATGCGTTTGCTCGATTGTTCACCATACAGCAAGCAAGATTGATTTAACCAAATGATCAAACTCTTAGGTCAACTCAGGGGACGCTAGCCATGCTATCTCGTTTATTAAAATGCAAAATTCACCGCGCTCACGTTACACATGCAGAACTACATTATGAAGGTTCATGTGCAATTGATGGCGTTTTGATGGATTTGGCTGGCATTCGTGAATACGAAGAAATTCATGTGTGGAACGTGACCAATGGTAAACGTTTTGCAACTTATGCAATTCGTGGCGAAGACAATTCAGGCATCATTTCAGTGAATGGTGGTGCTGCGCATCAGGCTGATGTTGGTGATATCGTCATTATTGCTACGTTCGGTGATTTCACTGAAGCTGAAGCAAATGCTCACAAGCCACGCTTAGTCTATGCAAATCCAGACAATACCGTGAATCACACAGCAAACTGCATTCCGGTACAAGTTGCCTGAGGTTTTAGATAAGATTCTAAAAAGTCCGCGAAAAGCGGACTTTTTTATGGACGAATAAAAATAGAATTAACTCCCCTGCCACCAGTTTTTACGGCTTTCACAAGTTAAGGATTTAAGCTGATCATCAACCAGATCTGCCAGCAAAGCCTTGCCATCAGCTTGTACTTTTAATTCGGCAAATTTGGCATTGCGATAACAAGGCTCAAGGCCTTCGGCAAACATAAAACTGTTGGCAGCCGGATAAAGCCCGTCAAATGTATTGCGCGGATTTTTCAGAACTAATCGGGCTAAATTTTTAGACTGATCCAGCTCAGTTCGATTAAAACTGGTTTTAATAACTCTGCGCTGCCGATCCAGCTGTACATAGCTCATCACATGCGATTGATTGTTAAAATCCTTGATACTGATTTCAGGTACAGGCTGTTGTGTAGCATCTTCAGGTGCTGTCGCACTAAAGTGCAGATTATAGTTCAAAGCCATATAATCCCCCTGCAGAATTGATCGCGGATCCACAGGAGCCAGCTCTACATAAATACTCTGGCTATGACGTAAATGCCATTCATGCTGCAGAATCAACCCACAAAATAAGGCGATGCTAAAAATAGCCAAATGCAAAGGAAGCAACTTTTTCATATTGTCTTTCCTTGAGCATGTTGTAGTTTTGGCTGTTTTAAAATATGGGCCAGCCCCAAGACTAATATTCCTGAGGCAAAAATGCTGATGCTTTTAAACAGGAAACTTAAACCCAGATTATAATACAGCATCCATAACCAGAAGATCAGCAGCAAGATGGATAAGGCCTGAATCAAAGACTGCCGATAGGCAATTGCCCAAGCCATCAACATCAAAATAACCAGAATCTCAAAATAGCCGAGCCAGATCAGGATTGCGCCCAAGACTGGAATCAGCCATAAATCATGCCGAGTAAATTGATGTCGCTGCACAAGTATAAAGCTGAATAACCAGATTATTGGCAGAATATAGAAGACCATGACATTTTCAGCACCCTGTTCAGTTATCTGCCGATGATCCAAGTGGAATAGAGTTTGAAACACTGCCATGACTACCAGTACGCAAATGCTCCATAACTGGATACTTCGGCTATAGTGAGACTGCAACCAGTACCCAGCAGTGAGCAAAACCACAATCAGAACCAGCCAGTTGATTGACATGGCAATGGTCATCAGATGATCATTATGAAGCACTGAATATAAAGCTATAATGGTCAGAACATGTGTCAATAGTAATTGCAGAAAGACGATCCACCAGTGCATGCGGCTTAAGATCGTGACCAGCATCATTCCCAGCTGAATCAGCCAGATCAGCGGCCAACTTTCGGTTAGTAATTCGCCATGAATCAGGATAGCCGCCTGGCCACATACCCATAGACAATATGCAAACTGGCGCAGAAAAATAGAACTTTTGACATGAATCAGCCACCATGCAACCCCAATGAAGATAATCCCCATAAAAATGGAAAAACTTTCCCAATAAGTCAGCAGTAGAACTGCCAAGATCACGCCGGCAATCCAGGCACCTAATGCCATTGGGATGACAGAAAATTTGCTCTTAGGTAACAGTTTCATCAGCACAGTACTGATTCCTGCAAACCAGCCGAAAATGAGAATCGCCAGCACAAGTAAACTCAAGGCCGACTCTTGCAGGTATTGCTGGGTCAGATCAAAAATCAAAATACTAAAACTCAGTGCCATTCCTGCAACGAGTAAGCTGGTTTCGAGCTGTTGCTGTCGGGTATAGAAATAAACACTGAATAAAATCGGCAGAACCAGTACCGAGCTCAAATACCAGATCGAATCCGAGTCGATAAACCGGAACATACTCAATATTGAAATGAATACAATAAGCAGAATAAACAGATAACGTAAGACCGGATAATAGCGCAGAGCAAAGAGAAAGCTTAATCCTGTAAAAATATTAAACATCAAAAAATAAGCTGTTTCAGCACGTATCAGCCAAAAGCTTTGTTTGAAATAAAAATACAGCGCCAGCTGGCTCACCAGACAAAATAAGACAAATACACCAATATTAGGCCGATACAACCAAGGCAATAGCAACACAGCCCAAAGTAGAAATAACTGATAGCTGTCAGCACCCGTCTGATAAATCTGTCCAATGACAGCCAGACTCAGCCCCAGCATCAGAGCAGAAACAGCATCCAGACTTTGCCGCAAGACAGCCTGGGTATCCAAGCGTATACTCAGTATCGCTGAAGCAAGCAGTAAAATCTGAGGAATAAACAGCTGCACAAATTTCGGCAACATCCACCAGTTTGCTGCCAGCAGATATATGATACTGATGGCGATTAGCGCAATGCCAATGATCTGCAGGTATTGAATGACAACAGGTTGAATGAATAACAACGGTGAAAATGGATTGTCTGACTTATGCAATATTTTAGACATTCTAATCTGTGCACTTTTTATTTGATTTTACCTTAACATGATTTTTGGCGGTAATTCCAGCCTAGGCCATAGAACCTGTCTTATCATTCTGTGTATCAATCTTAATTTTTTTAATTAAATAAGAACCTGATATATCCCATAAACGGCAATAATGATCAGGACCATACCGCACAATGCCAGCAAGTGTGGATATAGACGAGAGTGACGCAAACGGTTAAAGCCCAAATAAACCAAAGATAAAGTCATAAAATCCAGTACGATCCAGCTCAGGGTTAGAATTATTAAACTTAAATCCAGAGTGGGTGTAATCCCGATAAATTGTGGGAAAAAAGCCGCAAAGAAAATAATGTTTTTCGGATTAGAAATTCCGACCAGAAAACCTTGCTGAAAGCCGCCACGTACCGGAGATAACTTTTCTTGAGTTACCTCTGCTTGCTCAAAGAAAACCTCCCAGAATATCTGCAGCCCCAGATAGCCGATATAGAGACAACCCAGCAGCTTGATGGCATCTAGCCATTGCGCATTGATAACCAGCAAACCTTTCAAACTTAATATAGATAAAGCAATTAAAACCAGAGAGGCGAAATTGGTGCCAAAAATAGTTTTTAAAGCCGCAGCATAGCCACCTTTTAATCCTGCGCTGGCAACCAGTAGCATCACTGGTCCCGGTGTGGCAATCATCAGGACGACGGCCAGACAATACAGGATATATTCACTGATATTCACGCCATTCCCTCAGCTGTTATTATTTTGCCGCATAAAAAAGAGGACTTAGTCCTCCTCTTGCATATGCATCAGATGTTGACTGATGCCGTCTGCCCGTAGAAAAGCCAGATCATAGCTGGCGGTAGCCAACGCCAAAATACGGCGTTCGAACTCATCCCAAAGTGGGCGCACCTGCTTATAATGAATACCCAATCCACTATCGTCAGTAAAATGCCGGTTTTTCTCACACAGCTTTAACGCGTGATACAGTTTGCGCCCTTTGGAAGCATCCTTACGCAAACGTACCCGTTTTGAGAGCACAAAGGCCTGTACCCTGGCAAGATCGGCATGCGGCAACAGTGGCACCAGAATCTGGTCCAGTTGCACATCCAGACGCTGCCACACGGCACGATGCTGCTCGGCACTATAAGTATTCCAGTGAATCACTTCATGATTAAAACGGCGACAACCACGACATACCGCATCACCAAATACGGTCGAGCAACGCCCTGCACATGGGGTTAATGACGCAATACGACGATCTGAACTCAAAACATACTCCAAAGATACTGCAACTTTCAGTATCTGCATTACTTCACAAAATCCTGGGTCGGGCATGACTATACACGCTCTCCTCCCTGAATTGAAGCCTGCTAAAAGACTCGTGTTTTACTCGCTTATTCACTCGAATCAAGCTAAAATGTGCGCCTTTCAAATATCATGCTACGTTGGAGTATTCCATGAACGCTACTGTAGAACAGCTTGCACCTGTAGAACAGCAAGCGACGACTGGTTGGGTTGTTGCCGCACTTTATCAATTCAAAGAAGTTCAAGATCCTGCCGATCTTCAGCAACGTCTTTTGGACCTGGTAAAATCCATCAACCTTTGCGGTACTCTAATTGTGGCAGGTGAAGGCATCAACGGTACAGTTGCAGGCGACCGTGCATCGATTGATCAAATTCACCAGTTCCTTCTAAATGAAGGTTTTAACGAAATGGAATACAAAGAATCTGACAGTTCTGAAAAGCCATTCCGTAAAATGAAAATTAAATTAAAAAAAGAAATCGTAACTTTGGGTGTGGAAGTGAAACCGCGTGATCTGGTGGGCCACTATCTTGATCCGAAAGAATGGAATGAACTGATTGCACGTGATGACGTGATTCTGGTTGATACCCGTAACGATTACGAATACAAGGCAGGGACTTTCAAAGGTGCGATTGATCCGAAAACTGAAAGCTTCCGCGAATTCCCTGAATATGTGAAAAATAATCTGGAACAGCACAAAGACAAGAAAATTGCCATGTTCTGTACTGGTGGTATTCGTTGTGAAAAATCTACTTCACTTCTACTGCAAGAAGGCTTTACAGAAGTGTATCACCTGAAAGGTGGCATTCTAAAATACCTGGAAGAAACCCCGGCTGAAGAAAGCATGTGGGAAGGTGAATGCTTCGTTTTTGACGGGCGTACTGCTGTAACACATGGTGTTGAAGAAGGTCAAAATACCAAATGTCATGCTTGTGGCTGGCCTTTACTTCCAGAAGAAGTGGCCTTACCAAGTTATGAACATGGCGTCTCTTGTGTGTACTGTATTGATAAGACCACGGAGAAACAAAAAGAGGGTTTCCGTATGCGTCAGTCACAAATTTTAGCGGCGAAACGTAAACGTCTTTAATTCTATCTTTTGTAATAAAATCATATAAAAACCCTCTTCGGAGGGTTTTTTGTTTACATAAAAATTACAACTGTAATAAAACTCTTACCAATCCTTTACCAAGAACCTCATTTTTTTTCAAACAAGATTGTTAGTCTAATGATACGGTGATTTACATGCTAAGTCTTTCATTATTAACTGAAATTTTTAAATGAAAAGGAATATAAAATGCCAGGCTCACTTGCTCAAGATTCAGAAAATCTGGTTCATTTCCAACCTCAAGAAAATATAAAGCTGCAACGACTTCATCAAATTACTGAGGAGCTTGAACATCAGTCACATTTATTTGTCGTTATTCTGGGAACGGTTATTGGCGCGATTTTGGCGCTGTTCATTGGTTACCATATCAATACCGGTATCATACATTTTATCCTGCTGAGTATTTTGCCGGTGTGCTTGGCCTATTTCTTACGTAAAGTTTATATTTATACGCTGACGCATAGCTGATTCTGTCTGAGCATTTATATTCCAAGACTTTACCGCACCAAAAATACTGCTTAGGATACAGGCAGTATTTTTTATTTTGCCAATCATATGAATCTGACCGAATGGATTATTTCCATCATGGAGCAACTGGGCTACTGGGGCATCGCCCTGCTCATGTTCCTGGACAATGTCTTCCCGCCCATCCCGTCTGAAATCATTATGCCTTCTGCGGGCTATTCAGCCTCTCAAGGTGAGCTGGTACTGGTTGGAGTAATCATAGCAGGCTGTATCGGCTCCTTACTAGCAGCTGCTTTGCTGTACTGGATTGGCTATAAATTCAACCATGACTCTATTTTTAAATTTGTCGATCGTTATGGCAAATATTTATTTATTAAATCAGAAGATGTAAAAAAATCATTGAGTTGGTTTGAGCAGTACGGTCACCGGATTGTGTTTTTTGGCCGCATGATTCCTGCTGTTCGCTCCTTGATCAGCATTCCTGCAGGTATGAGTCATATGCCTTTCTGGAAATTCATGTTCTATAGCGCACTTGGAACCATCATCTGGACCACATTTCTGGCCTGTGTCGGGTTTTATTTTGGCGAAAACCAGCAGTTGATGCATCAGATTTTCAGTAAAGTCAGTTATGTGATTATTGCGATTGTTATCGTAATTATTGCCTGGGCTTTCTACCGTAGACAGCAGCGTAAAAATCGTCCATCCTGAATAGACCTCAGCATAAGGAGGTCAAAACGATGTCGCATTATCTGAAATATTTTGCCACCGTTTATCTGATCTTGGTTCTATTGGTGGGCCTATTCGTCTATTTATTTGGTCTGGGCGCTATTCTCCTGATTCCTGCCCTGATTGCTTCTGCCTTTCTCAGTGCCCGGTACTTCGTTAAACACCAACACCGCTTACCAACCCAGGAGGAGAAAAAACCACTCATCTGGGGTTCTACGATTATTGCCATGACCTTTGAGTTTATATTTTTATTTGTGCTGATCTGGATGTCCCCTCAGACAGATGAAATTTATAGAACCATCGCCTATACAGGAAGAGGACCTAACTCATTTCTGGTGGCTGCCAGCATTGCCTTACATGCCTTGCTGTTCCATATCGCCTACAATGGTTATGCCCGCTATAGTCTGTCCAAACGCGCAGGTCTGGAGAAAAACCGGGATTGAATATCTTTACCCATGTAAAAGTCCAAAGCTAAAAAAAGCACCGTACGGTGCTTTTTTTATGAATTATTCTGGCGTGTGGTACATCAGATACAATTCATTCAGGTTTTCTGGAATTTCTTCTGCAAGCTCATCCATTAACTGGCCGTTACGACGGAAAGTTTCCATTTGTGGATCTTCATCATCGATGCCGCTGAAGACCATGATTGGCAAGGTTAAATCAACCAGTTGTTCTTCAAACTCTTCAGTAAACCAAGCCTCTTCGTTCAGGAACATGGCATCTACAAAGCCCACGCTCCAGTCACCCAAGCTTGATTCGGTATCTGCTTCTTCAATTTCAAACGGGAATGTAATCCCTTCTTCATTGGCTAAGCTTTGACGAATAGACTCTAACCATGCTTTCACCTGACTGATGATTTCTGCAGGCACTTTCTTTTGATTGTTATCAAAAAGTTCGTCTAACCATTTGTCAAATTTTGGGCCTACTGCAATAGCACATAAGAAACCATGGGTTGCTGCGAAATCTAGACCGTGTTCATTCTGGTCACCATCTAGATACTCACTCAACAGGTCTAAATCTAAAGCACTCATCTAACATCCAAACTTAGAAAACCGAAAGGTTTAGCATAGCATTTATTCAGGCGATGCTAAATCCGAATTCGTTAATCTTCGTCATCAAAGTCATCGTCATCGTCGAAGTCGTAGTCAAAATCTTTGAGTTCGCGTTCCAAGCGACGCTGTGAAAGTAAATCATCAATCAGACGACGTTTTTCCAACGACTCTTTGGCACTCAGCTTACTGGAAGCCTCATCGAAATTAACATCATCCTCACCGAAGTTATCATCTAGTTCAAAATCTGTAGAAGACACTAAAACTTCCTCATAGTGAAAAATGTAAATGGTTTTAGCGCTATTTATCTTGCCTATAATCACAAGTCAAGTTTTATTTAAATTTTCCTATGTTAAAATTGTAAATAGGGCTTTTTTTCTAGCTCCATTGTGTGGCATGATATAATCCACCCTGCGTCCTTATGTTTTTTGACTACACATTTTTTGGTCAAATATACATATGCATGGGTTGGACTTGAAAATAACAAATTCATCCCCACCTTAAATTACTGAATTTCATTTTAAATATTTTATCAGTGAGCTTTAATGCTAATTACCCTGATGAAATAAGTAGGCTATTCACTAAATTTAATGAGCTTAAATCGTGCATACATAATTGTACGATTTTTTTACTATCACAGATTCAACGAAGAGTAAGCAAAAGATGAGCGATATGACTTCCCCTACTTCTCAAGTAGCGGCTCTGATTAGCCGAGGCAAAGAACAAGGTTACTTAACCTTCGCTGAGGTTAACGATCATCTGCCGGACTCCATCACAGAAAGCGAGCAGATTGAAGACATTATTCAGATGCTGAATGATGTGGGTATTCCTGTACATGATCGCGCGCCTGAATCTGATGATACGATGTTCGAGGACACTGCAGAAGCTGCCGATGAAGTTGCGGAGGAAGAAGCTGCAGCAGTACTTGCATCTGTAGAAAATGAGCCAGGTCGTACAACTGACCCAGTGCGTATGTATATGCGTGAAATGGGTACCGTAGAGCTTTTAACACGTGAAGGCGAAATTAGCATTGCAAAACGCATCGAAGAAGGTATTCGTGATGTTTTGCATTCAATTGCTTACTGGCCAAATGCGGTTGAAGTAGTACTGCAAGAATACAAAGATTATGAAGCGGGTGAACGCCGTCTTGCTGACCTTTTATCCGGTTATTTAGATCCCGAGTCAGATGAAGAAATTCCTGAAGTTCTAGAAGAAGAAGCCGTTATTGCTGATGAGACTGACTCGACCAAATCGACCAAAGACGTAAAACTGGACGATGATGAAGAGGAAGAAGAAGCTGAGTCAGATGACGAATCAGAAGCAGATTCTGGACCAGATCCTGAAATTGCCAAAGCGCGTTTCACTGAACTCGAAAATGCGTGGCTGAATACCAAATCAGCCATTGAAAAATATGGTCGTGACAGCAAACAGGCTGAAGAAGCCTTGCAGGCCCTTGCCACCGTATTTATGATGTTCAAATTCACTCCGCGTCTATTTGATATCATTTCTGAAATGATTCGTGGCACGCATGACCAGATTCGTGGTGCAGAACGTGAAGTGATGCGTTATGCGGTACGCCGTGGCCGCATGGACCGTACCCAGTTCCGTACCAGCTTCCCTGGTCAGGAATCGAATCCGGCCTGGTTAGACGAACAGATCGCGAAAACACCAGCAGACCAGAGAGCCTATCTGGAAAAAGTACGTCCAGACGTATTGGCCTTTCAGCAAAAGATTGCCGATATCGAGAAAGAGCTAGGTCTTGATGTGAAAGGCATTAAAGACATTGCCAAACGCATGGCTGTGGGGGAAGCAAAAGCACGTCGTGCCAAGAAGGAAATGGTTGAAGCAAACTTGCGTCTGGTAATTTCGATTGCCAAGAAATATACCAACCGTGGTTTGCAGTTCCTGGATCTGATTCAGGAAGGTAACATCGGTCTGATGAAAGCGGTAGACAAGTTTGAATACCGTCGTGGTTATAAGTTCTCGACCTATGCCACTTGGTGGATTCGTCAGGCAATTACCCGTTCGATTGCGGATCAGGCACGTACCATTCGTATTCCGGTCCATATGATCGAAACGATTAACAAGATCAACCGTGTATCTCGTCAGCTTCTACAGGAAATGGGACGTGAACCGACTCCTGAAGAACTGGGTGAACGTCTGGAAATGGACGAGGTCAAAGTACGTAAAGTTCTGAAGATTGCGAAAGAACCAATTTCGATGGAAACCCCAATCGGTGATGATGAAGATTCGCATCTGGGTGACTTCATTGAAGACAGCAATATCACTTCACCGATTGATGCGGCAACATCTGAAGGCCTGAAAGAAGCAACACGTGAAGTTCTGGAAAACCTCACTGAACGTGAAGCCAAAGTCCTGAAAATGCGTTTTGGTATCGACATGCCGACCGACCATACTTTGGAAGAAGTAGGTAAACAGTTTGACGTGACACGTGAACGTATTCGTCAGATTGAAGCGAAGGCGTTACGCAAGCTTCGTCATCCATCGCGTTCTGAACACTTACGTTCATTCCTTGAGAATGATTAAGATTTGATGCTTGATGTGGAGACTTGAAATTTAATCATCAGTCTCCATTTTAAGTAGCTAAGACAGACCCAAACGCCTGCATCATTGCAGGCGTTTCAAATCAGGGGGACTACCATGTTAGACCGTACACCATCTCGCGAACTTCAAGAACATCTTTGGGTGTTCCCAATGGACTATCCAATTAAATTAATTGGTTTGGCTGGCGAAGAACTCCATCAGGCCGTGAATGATATTTTTGTAAAGCATTTTCCTGACTTTGATGGCAGCCAAATGACTGTAACGCCTTCACGTACTGGTAAATATCATTCGATCACTGCCCAGCTGCGCTTCCTGGAACTAGAACAGGTTCATGCAGTATATGCTGACTTGGCAGCATGTCCGTTGATTAAAACAGCACTTTAATCAAAAACACAAAAGACACGCTTCCGGGCGTGTTTATTTATGCCCATTCAAAGCTGAGCTATGGCTTAAATATTGTTGATCTCACCCCTATTTCATGCCGAAATCATTATAATTATTGGCAGTATTTTTCATTATCAAGGACCCTCCCTGTGACTGATGCGCTGCAAAAGCCCGAGCTGATCATTCGTCAATATCATGATCTTACCCTGTATGAAGATCGTTTTCTGGAAATGAAAGCATTTACGGAAACGCGTGACGAAAATAGCCCTGATCAATTGTGGATTCTGCAACATCATGATGTCCTTACCCAGGGTCAGGCAGGTAAACCAGAACATATTCTAATACCTAGCAGTATTCCGGTAATTCAGACCGATCGTGGTGGTCAGGTCACTTGGCATGGTCCAGGCCAGTTGGTGGCTTATTTCATGTTTGACCTGAATCGCCTGGGCTGGAATGTGCGCACACTAGTGTCTTATGCTGAAAACCTGATGATTGATCTACTAAAAAAATATGGCATCGATGCCTATGCCAAACCAGATGCACCCGGGGTATATGTGGCTGAGCGCAAAATAGGTTCTCTCGGTTTTAAAATTCGTAAAGGCCGCAGTTATCATGGTCTTTCCTTGAATCTGGATTGTGACCTGAGCGGATTCAATACCATTAATCCTTGTGGATATGCAGGACTAGAAATGGTACGCATGAGTGACCTCCTAGACCAGCCACCCCAATTCAATCAGTTGTGCACTGAAATTATTGAAACTTTGCACCACAGCGGTTACTTTAATCAGGTAACTGTCGAGCAAAGATAAAGCCTTTGCATTTCACCCTTAAATAAATTAGAGTATTTACTCTAAACCAATAATATTGAGATAGGGATCATCACGTGATTGCAACTAAATCCGTAAAACCCGCTTTGCAGCTTGCCTATGTCAAACTCATGATGGATGTGATTGGCCGAGGTCTGGTCATGGCAAGTCAGGTGGATGAAGAAATAAAACAGGAAGTGGCTCATTTTCCAGTGAATTTTAGTCTTTCCATGAAAGTTTTTCCGCACGGCCCGGCCTTTGTGGCGCGGGTCACTCAGGATAAACAACTGGAACTGGTGAAAAATCTGGAAAAAGCGCCCGATCTGACCATTACCTTTAAGCACCTGCACCATGCCTTTTTAGTATTTTCTTTTCAGGAAAGTACCTCTCAAGCTTTTGCCAATGACCGCATGATTGCTGATGGCGATATTTCCAATGCCATTCGTCTGGTTCGCTGCCTGAATAAAATGGAAGCCCTGATTTTGCCGAAAATGGTGGCTCAACTGGCTGTTAAAGAATATCCAAACAATCTGAGCCTAAAAGAAAAACTAAGTGAAGCGAGCAGCATTTATCTGAAAATCGCTCAATCCTATTTGAAACGGAGTGTATAACATGGCTAAACCTTATTATGAATTTTTCTGTCCGGTCAAAATAATTGCCGGCCATGCCGCGTTAGAACATATTCCGTTTGAACTTGCAACCTTGGGAGCAAAACGTCCGCTGATCATTACTGATAAAGGTGTGCGCGCCAACAATCTGCTGGCACCGATTGAAGCTGCATTTGAAATGGCAGATGCTGCAATTGTCGCCATTTTTGATGATGTACCACCCGACTCCAGTTTGGGTACAGTTCGCAGTGCGGCAAAGCTATACCGTGAAAATTACTGTGATGCGATCATTGCCGTGGGCGGTGGTTCAGTTATTGACACCTCCAAAGCGACCAATATTCTGGTCTCTGAAGGGGGTGATGATCTGCTGAAATACTCAGGTGCACATAACCTGCCCAAACCGCTGAAACCGTTCTTTGTAATTCCAACCACTTCAGGTACAGGTTCAGAAGTGACCATGGTCGCTGTCGTGTCGGATACTGAAAAGAATGTCAAAATGCCGTTCGCTTCTTATTATCTGATGCCGCATGCCGCGATTCTAGATCCACGCATGACCCAGACCTTGCCGCCGCATTTAACTGCCATGACTGCGATGGACGCCATGACCCATGCAGTCGAAGCTTATACTTGTATGGCAGCCAATCCGATTTCGGATGCCTATGCGACCGCTGCCGTCAAGAAGATCAGCACCCACCTATTTAATGTATTGGACAATCCTACCGATGCACAAGGCCGTCTGGAACTGGCTCAGGCATCGACCATGGCGGGCATTGCATTTTCCAACTCAATGGTGGGCATTGTACATTCTCTCGGTCACTCATTAGGTGCAGTGGCTCACTTGCCGCATGGTTTATGCATGAACCTATTCCTGCCTTATGTGCTGGAATACAACAAAGATGTCAATGGTGACAAAATTGCAGATCTACTCTTACCTTTGGCTGGTGCAGATATTTATGCACAAACACCGGCGCATCTACGTGCTGACAAAACCATTGCAACGATTATGACCATGCGTGACCGGATTTACAGTCTGACCAAATTACCACGTACATTACGTGAAACCGGTAAGATTTCTGAAGCCCAGCTCGATGAAGTTGCTGAAAAAGCACTAAATGATGGTTCCATCATTTACAACCCGAAAGAAGCCAACTTGGAAGATTTAAAATCAATCTTAAAAAAGGCTTGGTAATTACTGAAAAATAAGCCAATATAGCAAAAATTTAAAGCCTGATGTTTTTTTAGACATCGGGCTTTTATCTTGCAGGAAATAGCCATTTTTTGCTACGAATGGCACACTTCGTGCAAATCTAAATTTAAAAAATAGCTAGCAAAAGCCGTAATTTTAAAGTAGATTGGCGCGCTTTTATAGAAAATTGTAGGGGGGATCGTTCGTCTCAAACGATCCTTATTAAATATGACTGATCCTTGATCAACGATTAAGAGGATAACGCCGTTGACAAATTTCTCTGGGACTCAATCGGCAGCTAAACTGCAAAAAACGCTAGGACTCTGGCACATCATTATTATTGGTTTAGCTTACATTCAACCCATGACCTTATTTGATACCTTTGGTTTGGTATCTGAAGAAAGTCATTTGCATGTTCCTACTTCTTACATCATTGCCCTCATTGCAATTTTGTTTACATCGATCAGCTATGGTCACATGATTCGTCGCTATCCTTCTTCGGGTTCGGCCTATACCTATGCGCAAAAATCGATTCACCCGAATATTGGCTTTATGGTGGGATGGTCTTCATGGCTTGATTATCTGTTATCACCAATGGTCAACATTATCTTGGCGGTGATCTATCTTGAGGCTTTGTTCCCGGATGTCAACCACTGGGTCTGGGTCGTCGTATTGACTGCCTTCATGACCGGGGTAAACTTGCGCGGTGCACGCTTCGTGGCCAACTTTAACAGTCTGATCGTACTGGTACAGTTACTGGTTATCGGCATCTTTACCTGGATGGTGTTTACCAAACTGCAGGCAGGCTTCAATGCCGATGGTCCGATCACGGCTGAACAGCGTTACCAGCTTTGGAGTCTCGAGCCTTTCTGGAATGAACTGACATCAGTCGGTGCACTGATTACCGGTGCAACTTTACTGTGCTTCTCATTCACTGGTTTTGACTCTTTAAGTTCTCTGGCAGAAGAAACCAAAGACACTGAAAAAACTTTGCCTAAAGCAATTTTCCTGACTGCTTTAATCGCCGGGATTATTTTCATTATTAGCACGTATTTCATGCAGCTGTACTTCCCTTCTAATCCAGGTTCTTATTTTAAGAATATTGCTGAAACTCAGCCAGAAATCCTGTTACTCGTAGGCGGTTCATTGTTCCAGTCTTATGTTCTGACTTTTGCAATCATTACAGTAATGGCATCAGGGATCTCAGCACATGCAGGGGTATCTCGTCTGATGTATGTAATGGGTCGTGATGGCGTGATCAATAAGAAGATCTTTGGTCATATTAGCCCGAAAAGCTACACGCCAAACTACAATATTCTGATTGTCGGTGCTGTGGCCTTAACGGCAGGCTTCATGGATCTGGATATCGTCATTTCAATGATCAGCTTCGGTGCCTTGACAGCGTTTACTTTCGTTAACCTGTCGGTGATTTCACGTTATGCACTGCGAGATGGCCGCACTAAAACTGCGAAAGACATTTTCAGCTTCGTGGTCATTCCAATGCTTGGTTTTTTCAGTATCTTTGCAATGTGGCTGGAAATTGAAGAAACTGCGCTGAAATACGGTTTATGGTGGGCGATGTTCGGTATTCTGTACTTGGGCTACAAAACCAAGGGCTTTAAGCACCCTGCTCCACAACATAACGAATTTGAATAATCGGTATTGTTCATCCTTAAAAAAGGCGCTTCATGCGCCTTTTTTATTTTTTTGCTTTTTTCAAGCTGACTAATTTAGAAGGCAATCAAAACCCATTTGAGTATCGACCCGATTATTTTTGTAGCCCAGTTTTTCAATAAACAGGCGACGGTTAGACAACATCTTCTGCTCTTCCGGAGCTAAACGGGCTTTATTCTGGACAGCCAGTTGATACATTTCATCCACAACACCCTGGAAGATATCACAAACTTCTTGGCGCTTGGCCTGTTTTAGTTTACGTCCCTGCCAGGTCCATTGAAAATCATCTGCATCCAGGCTCTGTCCCCATTTTTCAATACGGGCATCCAGGCGTTTCTGCATGTCGCGAAGGCTCTGCTGGATTTCCGCTTGAGTAATAGGCCGATTTTCAGTTGTCAGGGTTGCAGCACTACCGTCTTCCGCACTCACAGAAGCAGCAATGATGCTAAAGCAACATGTGATGACAAGTTTTACTAGAGGCTTCAAGGCAGTACCTTTTGCTATATTTGATGACGTTTCAAACCTAAGCATACAATGAAGTGCAAAACCTTTTATCTATTTGTTACACAAAATAAAAAAGCCACCCGAAGGTGGCTTTTTAAATTATTGTAGATTTCAGTTAAAGCGCTTTAAAACCCTGTTGACGCCAAGCCTCATACACAATCACTGCAGTCGCATTTGAAAGGTTCAGACTGCGCGAGTTCTCTGCCATGGGTAAACGAATCCATTGCTTTTGCGGGAACAGCATACGCACCTGCTCCGGTAGGCCACGAGTTTCCGGCCCCATTAACAAGGCCACAGGACGGTTTAAGTCCGAGGTATGTGGCGTTGCAGAACCTTTAGTAGTGAGTGGATAGACTGCATCCGGACCAATGCCTTTACTTGCCAGATCAACCAGACAGTCTTCGATATTTTCCCAAATCTGCATATTGGCATATTCGTGATAATCAAGGCCGGCACGTTTCAGCTTTTTGTCATCCAGTTCAAAACCCAGCGGCTTGACCAGATGCAACTGCGCTCCGGTATTGGCACACAGACGAATGATATTGCCTGTATTTGCAGGAATTTCAGGCTCATATAAAACAACGTGGATCACAGAATTTCTCTACTTGGGTTTAAGTGACAGCTTATTGCCACTTTAATTGTTCACGCAAACGCACAACTTCACCAATAATGGTCAAAGTCGGAGCTTGAATCTGATGTTCGGCCACCTTGGATGCAATGTCCGTCAGGGTGCCCACTACGACTTTTTGCTCAGGGGTCGTACCTTTAGAAATTAGCGCTACCGGCATATCGGTGCGTTGACCATGAGCAATCAACTGCGCACAGATTTTTTCCAGTCCCACCAAGCCCATATACAGCACCAAGGTCTGGTTTTCATAGACCAGTTCACTCCAAGGCAGTTCAGGCGAACCTTCTTTTAAGTGACCGGTCAGGAAACGTACACTTTGTGCATAATCACGATGGGTCAAGGGAATACCGGCATAGGCTGAACAGCCTGAAGCTGCAGTAATCCCTGGAACCACCTGAAAAGTAATGCCTGCAGCGAACAGTTCTTCAATCTCTTCACCACCACGCCCGAAGATAAAGGGATCACCGCCTTTCAGACGGCAAACCCGCTTTCCTTCACTGGCATATTTGACCAACAAGGCATTAATCCCATCCTGCGGCACCGCATGGTTGGAACGCGCCTTACCGACATAGATCTTTTCCGCATCACGACGACATAGATCCATGATGGGTGCTGAAACCAGACGATCGTAAATCACCACATCGGCTTGCTGCATCAAACGTAAGGCTTTTAAGGTCAGCAGTTCTGGATCACCAGGACCGGCGCCCACCAGATAGACTTCACCTTTTGGTTGTTGCCATTCCTGTAATGCTTGCTCGATCAGGCGATCTGCTTCTGCAATATTGTCGTTAAACACCTGTTCTTTCAGTGGACTGGCATATAAGTCTTCCCAAAAAATACGGCGTTCATCCGGATTGACAATTTTAGCCTTAACCGCACTGCGCCATTTTCCTGAAAACTCGGCTAGCTTGCCCATTTCATGCGGAATAGTGGTTTCCAGTTGAGTACGGATCTGCCGCGACAACACGGGCGACGTACCATTCGATGCGACTGAAATTACCAAAGGTGAACGGTCAATAATCGCTGGCACCATAAACCGGCAATGCGGTGGATCATCGACGCTATTGACTAGGACATTTTCCGCTTCACACAGTTCAAAGACCTGACGATTGGTCTCGGCATCATCAGTCGCCGCAATCACCAGTCGATATTGGCGTAATGCAACTTCAGGATAAAAAGCTGCCTGCACATAGTGTCCTTGGCTATTTTGCACAATTCGCAGCAGACTCTCTTCGATTTCAGGTGCAATCACATGAATGATCGCACCTGCTTTTTGAAGTAAAAGTGCTTTACGGTATGCAATATGCCCACCACCGACAATCAGACAAGGTTGCTGCTGCAACTTTAACGAGATTGGAAAAATATCCACGAACTACCTCAAAATTTTAAATCTGACTGTCTATGCAATTTTCATGCACATTTATAGGGATGCAAAGATCGACAATTAGTCGATATAAGTCGCACCACCCATATATGGACGTAATACTTCAGGAATCTCAATCGAGCCATCGGCGCGCTGATAGTTTTCCATCACTGCAAGTAAAGTACGACCCACGGCCAGACCTGAACCATTCAAGGTATGCACAAATTCAGTTTTCTTCTGATCAGCACGGTAACGCGCTTTCATGCGACGCGCCTGGAAGTCCCCCATGTTTGAGCATGAAGAAATTTCACGATAGGTACTTTGGCTTGGTACCCAAACTTCTAGGTCATAAGTCTTGGTCGCGCCAAAGCCCATATCACCACCACACAGGATGATCTTACGGTATGGAAGACCTAATGCCTGCAAAATACCTTCTGCATGACCAGTTAATTCTTCTAGTGCCTGCATCGAGGTTTCAGGTTTTACAATCTGAACCATTTCCACTTTGTCAAATTGATGCTGACGGATTAAACCACGCGTATCACGACCATAAGAACCAGCTTCACTGCGGAAACATGGCGTATGCGCCGCATATTTCAGTGGCAGACGGTCTGCATCAATAATTTCATCACGCACAAAATTCGTTACTGGCACTTCAGCAGTCGGAATCAGATAAAATTCTTTTTCGCCCTGCAGTTTAAACAGATCTTCTTCAAATTTTGGCAGCTGACCAGTCCCACGCAATGAATCTGCATTCACCAGATAAGGCACATAGGCTTCGGTATAGCCATTTTGGTCTGTGTGTGTATTCAGCATGAACTGGGTAAGAGCACGCTGTAAACGTGCCAATGGACCTTTCAGTACGCTAAAACGTGAACCGGTCAATTTGGTAGCGGTTTCAAATTCCAGACCGCCCATCATTTCGCCAAGATCAGTATGGTCTTTGATTTCGAAATCAAATTCACGTGGCGTACCCCATTTCAGGATTTCCACGTTATCGCTTTCATCTTTACCTGCCGGTACAGATTCGTCTGGCAAGTTTGGAATAGACAATGATTTTTCTTCAAGCTCAGCTTGCAGTTCAGCCAGTGCAGCTTCAGCAGCTTTGATTTCATCACCAATCGCTGACATACGTGCCATGATTTCAGATGCGTCACCGCCGGCTTTTTTAATTTGACCAACTTGTTTCGCACCCGCATTACGCTCAGCTTGTAGCGATTCAGTTTTGGATTGAATTTCTTTGCGGCGAGCTTCAAGTGCAGCCCACTCTTCGACATTCAGTTGAACACCACGTTTTGCCAAGGCTAAATTTACAGCCTCAATATTATTTCTGAGTAATTTCGGGTCGATCATAGCCAATCTTTTGTTAAGAAAAAAACTGGCTATAGTGTAAGCTCTTAACGTCAAAAAATACAGCGACCAGAACCCAAGCTTCGCCCTATTAGCACAATATTTAGGAAGTTGTCTGCTGCAAAATGGCCCAATATTCTGGCCGAATCACTTTTTTTAAATCTGCATAGGGTACTTTTAATTCAGGCATGCCTGCGGCTGTCGGAGCCAACTCACCCGCCGGATACACTATCACCAGACCAGAGCTGTCAAAATAATAGTTATCACTCAGCTTTAACTGTTGCCGTTGAATCCCTTGTTTATTCAACCATGGGGCATTGGCACGATACATCACCTCAAGCAGTTTCTGTTCGCTGCC
This sequence comes from Acinetobacter sp. 226, assembly GCF_048147925.1. NCBI lineage: Bacteria > Pseudomonadati > Pseudomonadota > Gammaproteobacteria > Moraxellales > Moraxellaceae > Acinetobacter > Acinetobacter sp. 226. The sequence continues at coordinate 21,336 of NZ_JAYWYX010000022.1, forward strand.
ATTGAACAAAAATTGATGTAAAGCCAGACGTTTTTTCTGCTGTAAATCAAAATTGATATATTCAGTATGAGTCATCGGTTGAACATGATTCCGAGGTAAATTGGAACTTTTTAAGGCAAAAGTGGCCAGATGAGCGCGCTGAGCCATAAATTCCACCTTGATCGACCGCTGATCCAGATAATGCGGTTCATGGGCTTTTTTAGGATTTTTCTGGATAACTTTAATGAATGCAACAGGTTCGGTATGCTGAATGCGCTCAACAAAATATTGATTAATCCAGTCAATATTGGTGTCTACCGTCTGCAAATCAAAGCGTATACACCCCTCTATTTCACACACCACTTTGGCCGCCCCCTTGAGTGGAACTGCTTTAGTTTCAATCTGCACATTCTGGTCTGTTTCAGGAATAGCAACTGAACTGGATTGAGGCTGACAACCCAGTATGCCCAGACCGATCAAGAACACTAGGTACACCCTGGAAATTTTAAACCGATTGATCTTCATACTGAGCTCCTAAAATTTTGCAATTTCATTGACTCGACTTTTATTTATTTTAAGATGCACTGCCATCCAGATATAGCTAAACCTTGTATCCAGTCCAACCGTATCCTGATCTCTGGCAATAAAAAAGCAACCTAAGTAAGTTGCTTTTATCGGTTCATTTTAAAGTTTATTGATCAATGATGTCTGTACCCTTGGGTGGGGTGAAGTTAAAAGTAGAAGCAGGAATACTGCTATTCACTTTTACATTGTTAAATTTGATTGTGGTGGTTTGCCCCAATGAATCCTGCAAAATCATCAAATTTGGTGCTTTATTCGTTCCAAAACTGATAGTCAGGCTTTCAAATACACCATCGGTATTTTTAGGATAAAGCGTGTAATAGGTTTTACCCTTATTTGGCTGAGTGACCCGGTAAGACTGCATAATCTGTCCAGTATTACCTGACAGCAATAATGCCGGTGTGTTGGCAACTTGCTCATCTAGACTTTGACGAACCGCCTGCTGCAGGTCAGGATCATAAATCCACACAGTTTTACCTGTAGTTGCAATTACCTGCTTGGATGGTGCTGTCGTTTCCCAATAGAATTTACCCGGACGCTCGACTTTCATCACCCCTTTAAAGGTTTGATTCATATGCTGTGCAGTCAGACCTTTCTTCTGAGTTGCTCTCGGGTTAGTCACCTTGGAGCTTTGTTCGAAGTTTGCCGTCATACTACGTACATGATTAAGCTGTTTCACCAGACTTGCAGTTGCCTGCTGCTCCGAAGCTGCTACAGGGGCAGCAAACACGGTTGTACTCATCACCGGAGCTAAAGTCACTGCACCCAGCGCCATCGCACAGACGGTTTTACGAAGCATATTCATAATTTCACCCTTATATTTTGCGTCATCGCAATTTATTTGATAACTCATCTTAAACGAAAATTAAAAGCTAAAATGATAGAAAATAAGAACTTTTGTATTGTTATTAATTCGAAACCGGTTTTTTTGTTCATCATCATGAAGATTTCAGAACAATTTTTACATTATGGAATGTCACTTAACCTGAACATTATTTTTCAGGCATAAAAAAACCCACAAAAATTGTGGGCTTTTTTTCTATCTCAGCGGATTACGCGTCAACAGATACGTAGCGACGGCCAAATTGACCTTTCACTTCGAATTTTACTACGCCATCAGCAGTAGCAAATAATGTATGGTCACGGCCCATACCTACGTTTTGACCAGCGTGGAATTCAGTACCACGTTGACGAACGATGATGTTACCTGCAGTTACAGTTTGACCACCGTAAACTTTAACACCTAACATCTTAGGATTCGAATCACGACCGTTCTTAGTCGAACCACCGGCTTTTTTAGTTGCCATGTCTATTTACTCCTCGTAATTAGCCTGAAATAGCTGTAATTTTCAACTCAGTGAACCATTGACGGTGACCTTGTTGTTTACGGTAGTGTTTACGACGACGCATTTTAACAATACGGATCTTGTCGTGACGACCATGGCTAACTACTTCAGCAGTTACAGTAGCACCAGCAACAACTGGAGCACCGATTTGAATGCTTTCACCGTTAACAAGCATCAATACGTCATCGAACGTAATAGTCGCGCCAGTTTCAGCTTTCAATAATTCTACTTTAAGGGTTTCACCCTCAACTACACGGTGCTGTTTACCACCGCTTTGGATTACTGCGTACATAATGTACTCCAAACTAACCCGTGTCGTCGTGCCGATAAAGGAATATATCGAACTTAAGACGTACGCCACTGGGGGGATATCTAAGGGCGAGGATTTTAAGGGATATTCAAAAAAACAACAAGCCATTTTACTGAAATAATAATGACCCGTTTACGCAAATTATTTAACTATTAAATATTTCCTATCAAATCAAGCACTCAAGATATATTCAGCAACAAAATACTACAGCAGAAATCTGGCGCATTTGATTAATATACTCAGCCGGATGAAGGGGGTGCGTCCTGACCTTTTGTGATTTTTTATGGCTCGAAATAGGGAGCAATTTCTCTTAATATCTATAAAAAGCTGATTTTTAGTGGAGTTTATGCATTTCTTAGGTTTCACTCATGTTATAAATTGTTAAACTACGTCCAGCGATTTACCAGACCAGAGGTTTTCTTTCACATGACCATCGACTTTAAGCAAGACATTCTCGCTCCTGTTGCTAACGACTTTGCTGCGATGGACACATTCATTAATGAAGGAATTACCTCAAAAGTTGCGTTGGTGATGGCCGTCAGCAAACACGTGGTAGAAGCCGGTGGCAAACGCATGCGCCCGATTATGTGTCTTCTGGCTGCCAAGGCGTGTGGTGCTGAAAATTTGGAACCGCACCGTAAACTTGCTGCAATCATTGAAATGCTGCATACCGCAACACTGGTGCATGATGATGTCGTCGATGAATCAGGTCTGCGTCGCGGCCGCCCCACTGCAAATGCAACCTGGAATAACCAGACTGCTGTTCTAGTCGGTGACTTTCTGATTTCACGTGCTTTTGATTTGCTGGTCGATCTGAACAATATGGTATTGCTCAAGGATTTCTCGACCGGGACCTGTGAAATTGCTGAGGGTGAAGTACTGCAACTGCAATCCCAGCATCAACCGGAAACCACTGAAGCAACTTATTTGAATATTATTCATGGCAAGACCTCGCGTCTGTTTGAGCTGGCCACCGAAGGGGCTGCCATTTTGTCGGATAAAAGTGAATTCCGTCAGCCTTTAAAAACCTTTGCCGGACATTTCGGTAATGCTTTCCAGATTATAGATGACATTTTGGACTACACCTCCGATGCGGACACGCTCGGCAAAAATATCGGTGATGATCTGATGGAGGGCAAGCCCACCCTGCCATTGATTGCGGCATTGAAAAACACCACCGGTGAGCAACATGAAATCATCCGTCGCAGTATTGCAACGGGTGGCACAGAACATCTGGAGCAGGTCATTCATATTGTTAATGAATCTGGTGCACTGGATTATTGCCGTCAACGTGCGACTGAAGAAACTGAAATCGCAATCAATGCCCTGCAGGCCTTACCTGATTCTGAATACCGTCAAGCCCTGATTAATCTGGCCAAACTGGCCCTACACCGAATTCAGTAATCTTTAAATTTGCCTATGCATATCAATTTTCTTGATCTTTTCCAAAACATGCAGCATCAGCTTGAACAACCTCAGGCAGTTCTGGATGAAAATCTTCTGATTGAGCTGGTTGAAAGAATCAGACCGGAAGACAGCAGAAATACCGAGGAGATCGAAGCAAAATTCAATGCATTTATTCGGGCTTTATTACTTACCCCGAATGCCGTTGCGACGCTTCAGACCTTTACCCTTCGGATCATTAATCGTTATAAACAGACGGGACTGTTTTCCGATACTGGCATTTTATCCCTAGATGGTTTCTGGAACCAGCTGAACCAGCGTATTGGCGCGCATATTTTGCCGCTTATTCCTGACCATCAGCAGCTACAGGAACTGTTTCGTAAGGTCTTTTATCATCGTACCGATAAATACTGGCTGGATTATTTTGATGCGGCAGACTGGCAGCGTTTGTTTTCGATCCTGAATCAGGGACATTCCAACCAGCCTGAAAAAACCCGGATTAAGGATGAGCTGATCAAGGCCCTGACTATTCTGTCTTATCGAATCAGCGGTATCGGTCTGCATCCCGAATTTATTAATGCCCAACCTGAACTGATGGAATATGAATCTCCTTTTCTGGTACAGAACCGTGAGATCAACGAATTTATTCAGGAATACAAGAAACGTTATAACACGGTAGCACTGGTCGATTCGATTACCCCACCGGATGCCTCACAAGCGCTGGTGATGCTGGAGCAATGTCATGATGTAGCGGCCAAGGTGCGCCGCTCTACCAGACGGATTGGGGTCAGTGTCAGTCTGACCTATATGTTGGCTCTGCTGGAACAGTGTTTGGAACGAGTCGAAATCCTGCTGAATATGGTCATGGATGATGATGACCTGCGTTATAAGTCGATTGGCCTTTTTATTGCGGATATCACTGAAGCAATTTACAGTGAACGCAGTGTCCGTGCCTTACTGGCAACCAATAGTGAACTTTTAGCTTTGCAGGTCACCGAAAATGCCAGCAAGACCGGTGAGCATTATGTCAGTACCGACAAGCAAGGCTTTCTCGCCATGTATAAGTCGGCTGCAGGTGCAGGCGTAATCATTGCCATTATGGCCACGCTAAAAACATTAATGGCTCGGGTTTCTATGGCACCCCTGATGCAGGCCTTTAGCTACAGCATGAATTATTCGCTAGGCTTTATGCTGATTCATGTCCTGCATTTTACCGTTGCGACCAAACAGCCGGCGATGACGGCTGCCGCGCTGGCTGCGACAGTACAACAGCGCAAAGGCACAAAAATGGCTCAGATTGCCGAGCTTGCGGCGCTGATTGTGAACATTATCCGCACCCAGTTTGTTGCCATTTTAGGCAATATTTCGATCGCGATTCCGGTAGCCGCTCTGATTGCCTTAACTTGGGATTATGCCCTGCATGAACCCTTAATGAGCCATGCCAAGGCAGCCAAAACCCTGCATGACCTGAACCCCTTTACTTCTTTAGCTATTCCGCATGCTGCAATTGCTGGAGTCTGTCTGTTCCTGTCCGGATTATTAGCAGGTTACTTTGACAATATGGCAGTTTATCGCAAGGTAGGACCTCGCCTGAAAGCAGATGTGCGTTTAGCCCAGCTTATGGGGCAGCAACGCCTGCTGCGCTTTGCTGACTATATCGAGCGTAATCTGGGGGCACTGGCGGGTAATTTTCTGTTTGGTATTATGCTGGGAAGCATGGGGACACTCGGTTTCATTTTGGGTCTACCACTGGATATTCGTCACATTGCCTTTGCATCAGCTAACTTTATTCAGGGTCTGATCAATATTAATGGTCCTGATGTCGGCTTGATTGTCGTATCTTTCCTCGGTGTCTTGCTGATTGGCCTGACCAACCTCTTTGTCAGCTTCAGCCTGACTATTATTGTAGCATTGCGTGCGCGACGGGTTCGTTTTGAACAGTGGAAACCGCTAGCAAAACTGGTCATGACTCACTTTCTGACTCGCCCCAGTGATTTCTTCTGGCCTCCTAAGCAAACACTTGAAATTGACGAAAATCATACATCTACAAAGTCCTAAAACTGTGATAATTTCGACATATTTGCTTCCAAATTCCTTACTAAGATAATGGAATTCGCATAAAATACACACACTTGAAAAAAAGTGTACTGACAAGTACACTTCACTTCAGACAATGAGCCGATCCTTTATCGGTGAGAGGGACAGAGATTCTCGGTATGCCTTACTTGTTGCTTTTTGTCGGAATTTTGCTTTTATTTTTCAGTGTTTTATTTCTTAACCTTCCAGTCTTGAGCCAGTTTGACTTGCTCAGTGTACAGTGGATGAGCGAGCATCGCACCGGAACTTTAAATCAGATTGCAACATACTTATCAGCAATAGGTGGCATGCCATTTGTATTATTTTTATCCATACTATGGTGTATTTATTTACTGTGGTATAAAAAGCGTACAAACATAACTTTTATATGTATCGGAATTATCGGAGGAATACTCCTAGCTTGGCTGTTGAAATTTGCGATTGCCCGACCAAGACCATCAGCATCCCTCCATCTGGTGGAAAGCTTTGGAAGTTCTTTTCCAAGTGCCCATAGTCTGTATGCAGCCTGTCTGGGATGTCTGGCAATTTATATCTATCGGCAACATTCCCGGTATTACATTATTGTGATGGGCGCAGTGTTATGGATGCTGATGATGGGAATTTCAAGAGTTTATCTGGGCGTACATTTTCCTTCAGATGTCATTTCTGGCTGGAGTATCAGTTTTATTTGGATTTCGTTGTGGTATATGGTGTGGATCAAATATTGCACGGCGCACAAATAAAAAAATATTTAGATAAAAATCTAATTGAGGTGGAATAATGATGTCTGCAAAGCTTTGGGCACCGGCCCTGACTGCTTGCGCATTAGCAACAAGTCTTGCACTTGTTGGTTGTAGCAAAGATCCCAAAGAGGGCCAGCAAGCTGGCGCTCAACAAAAAATGCCACCGACTGAAGTCGGTGTTCTTGTTGCACAACCGCAAAGTGTAGAGCAGTCTGTAGAGCTCTCGGGTCGTACAACTGCATTTGAAATTTCAGAAGTACGCCCGCAAGCCAGTGGCGTCGTTCTAAAACGCTTGTTCACTGAAGGCAGTTATGTACGTGAAGGTCAGGCGCTGTATGAAATCGATTCAAGCTCCAGCCGTACTACAGTAGACAACGCCCGTGCAGCGATTGCCAGTGCTGAAGCAAATCTGGGTGTATTGCGGGTCAAAGAAGGACGCTACCGTCAACTGGTCGGTACAAATGCCATTTCGAAGCAAGAGTATGATGACATCGTGGCACAGGTAAAACTAGCTGAAGCCGAGTTGAATGCCAATCGTGCCAGCCTGCGTAATGCTGAAATCAACCTGGGTTATTCAACGGTACGTGCCCCGATCTCGGGTCAGACCAACCGTTCGTCTGTGACTGCAGGCGCATTAGTCACGGCCAACCAGCCAGATCCGTTAGTGACAATTCAGCGTCTGGATCCGATCTATGTCGATATTAACCAGTCTAGTACTGAACTTTTGCGTTTACGTCAGCAATTGAGTAAAGGCGACCTGAACAGTTCAAACAATACCAAAGTCAAGCTAAAGCTTGAAGATGGCAGCACCTACCCGGTAGAAGGCCGTCTTGCATTCTCGGATGCCAGCGTGAATCCTGAAACAGGTACAGTCACCTTACGTGCAGTATTCCCGAATAAAAACCACCTGCTTCTTCCTGGCATGTTTGCAACTGCACAAATTGTGCAGGGTGAAATCCCGAATGCTTACCTCATCCCTTTGGCAGCCCTCACTCGTACCCCTACAGGTCAGGCGATGGCAATGCTGGTCGGTGCTGATGGTAAAGTGGCATCGCGTCCAGTGACTACAGTCGGCACACAAGGCGCTGACTGGATTGTGACAGAAGGTCTAAACCCAGGTGATAGAGTGATTGTAGACGGTATTGCGAAAGTTAAGCCTGAACAACAAGTCATTGCTAAACCTTATCAACCTCAAGCTGCTGCTCCACAAGGTGCTGCACCGAAACAGCCTGCAGCGAGCGAGAAAAAGGCAGATGATGCTAAAGAGAAACCTGAACAAAAACCTGCTGCAAATGCATAAGGAGTAATGGTTCATGGCTCAATTCTTTATTCATCGCCCGATTTTTGCATGGGTGATCGCATTGGTAATTATGCTGGCGGGTATTCTAACCATCAGCAAAATGCCGATTGCGCAATATCCGACTATCGCTCCGCCAACCATCACCATTTCTGCAACTTATCCAGGTGCATCTGCTGAAACTGTTGAAAATACAGTAACTCAGATCATTGAGCAGCAGATGAATGGTATGGACGGATTACGTTATATTTCGTCCACCAGTGCGGGTAATGGCTCTTCGTCTATTGCTGTAAACTTTGAACAGGGTATAGACCCTGACCTGGCGCAAGTTCAGGTTCAAAACAAATTACAGTCTGCTACCGCACTACTTCCTGAAGATGTACAGCGTCAGGGTGTACGTGTTACCAAGTCTGGTGCCAGCTTCTTACAGGTACTGGCTTTCTATTCGCCAGATGGCACCCTGACTGCAGATGACATTAAAGACTATGTGAACTCCAATATTTCTGAACCTTTAAGCCGTGTCGAAGGCGTTGGTGAAGTTCAGGTCTTTGGTGGTTCATATGCCATGCGTATCTGGCTCGATCCAGCCAAAATGGCAAGTCTGCAAGTCACTCCAAGTGATATTGCCACCGCAATTCGTACCCAGAATGCACAGGTTGCCGTGGGTCAGCTCGGTGGAGCACCTGCAGTAAAAGGTCAGGTACTGAATGCGACAGTCACAGCACAAAGCCTGTTACAAACCCCGGAACAGTTCAGCAATATTTTCCTGAAAAATACCACGTCAGGTGCACAGGTTCGCCTCGGTGATGTAGCACGTGTAGAACTGGGTGCAGATAACTACCAGTTTGATTCCAAATTTAATGGTAAACCGGCCGGTGGTGTAGCCATTAAGCTGGCTACAGGCGCCAATGCCCTGGATACTGCAAAAGCAGTTGAAGAGCGCTTAAAACAGTTACGTCCAAACTATCCTGAAGGGATGGTAGATACACTGGCTTTCGATACCACGCCTTTCATTCAGTTATCGATTGAATCTGTGGTTCATACCCTCATTGAAGCGATTATTCTGGTCTTCATCGTCATGTTCCTGTTCTTGCAGAACTGGCGTGCGACCATCATTCCAACCATGGCGGTTCCAGTCGTGGTATTGGGGACCTTTGCTGTTATTAATGTCTTCGGCTTCTCGATTAACACCCTGACCATGTTTGCCATGGTATTGGCGATTGGTCTTCTGGTCGATGATGCGATTGTCGTAGTCGAAAACGTGGAACGGGTAATGACGGAGGAACACCTCGATCCGGTTTCTGCAACTGAAAAGTCAATGAAACAGATTTCTGGTGCATTGATTGGTATTACTTCGGTACTTTCTGCAGTATTCGTGCCTATGGCATTCTTCGGTGGTACGACCGGGGTTATTTATCGCCAGTTCTCGATTACCCTTGTGACTGCAATGGTTTTATCACTCATTGTGGCGCTCACCTTTACCCCTGCTCTGTGTGCGACCCTGCTGAAACAGCATGATCCTAACAAACCGGAAAGTAATGGTGTGTTTGCACGCTTCTTCCGCTGGTTTAACAGCAGCTTTGAAAAGATGTCAGTGAAGTATCAGGGCGGAGTTAACCGCATGACTCACAGCAAGATCTTTTCGGGCATCATTTACGCTGTAGTACTGGGTATTATTGTTCTTATTTTCCAGAAACTGCCTTCTTCGTTCCTGCCGGATGAAGATCAGGGTGTAGTAATTGCACTGGTACAACTACCACCGAACGCAACGCTGCAAAGAACTGATAGTGTAGTCAATACCATGACTAACTATTTCCTGGAAAACGAGAAAGATACAGTTCAGTCCGTATTTAGTGTGGCAGGTTTCTCCTTTACCGGCGTAGGTCAAAACGCAGGTCTGGCTTTCATTAAACTGAAAGACTGGTCTGAACGTACCAATCCGGAAGCTCAGGTCGGTGCCATCATTCAACGGGGTATGGCATTAAACATGATTGTGCAGGATGCTTCTTACATCATGCCGCTACAGTTACCTGCAATGCCAGAACTGGGTGTATCCGCTGGCTTTAACCTGCAGCTCCAGGCAGCAGGTGGCCAGACTCATGAACAGCTTCTTGCAGCCCGTAATGCAATTTTGGGCATGGCAGCAAAAGATCCACGTCTGGCGGGTGTACGTCCGAATGGTCAGGAAGATACACCTCAGTACCATGTGATTATCGATCAGGCACAAGCGGGTGCTATGGGCGTGAGCATCGCTGAAATTAACACCACCATGGGCATGGCGTGGGGCGGTTCGTATATCAACGATTTCGTAGATCGCGGTCGTGTCAAGAAAGTCTATGTACAGGGTGAAGCAGATGCGCGCATGATGCCGCAAGATCTGGATAAATGGTATGTCCGTAATAATCGCGGTGAAATGGTTCCTTTCTCGGCATTTGCAACAGGCGAATGGACTTATGGTTCGCCACGACTAGAACGTTACAATGGCGTATCGTCTATGAACATCCAAGGTACTCCGGCGCCGGGTGTCAGCTCGGGTGCAGCCATGCAGGCCATGGAAGAAATTATCGCGAAGTTACCAGAGATGGGCTTGCCAGGTTTCGACTATGAATGGACAGGTTTGTCGCTGGAAGAACGTGAATCTGGTGATCAGGCTCCATTCCTGTATGCCCTGTCGTTATTGATTGTATTCCTGTGTCTGGCAGCCTTGTATGAAAGCTGGTCAATTCCGTTCTCGGTGCTGCTGGTGGTGCCATTGGGTATTGTGGGTGCGTTATTACTGACCTTTGGTGGGATGATGCTGTTCCAGAATCCAAACCTGTCCAATAACATCTACTTCCAGGTAGCGCTTATTGCAGTCATTGGTCTTTCTGCGAAAAATGCCATCTTGATTGTCGAATTCGCTAAAGAGCTGCAAGAACAAGGTGAAGAATTATTTGATGCTACCTTGCATGCGGCAAAAATGCGTTTACGCCCGATTATCATGACCACTTTAGCCTTTGGTTTTGGTGTATTGCCGCTTGCGCTGTCTTCAGGTGCTGGTGCTGGTAGCCAGCACTCGGTAGGTTATGGTGTACTCGGTGGTGTTATCAGCTCGACCTTATTAGGTATCTTCTTTATCCCGGTATTCTATGTATGGATTCGAAGTGTCTTTAAATACAAACCAAAAACACAAAATCAGGAGTATAAGTCGTAATGCAAAATCTATGGTCTATTACAGGTCGTAGCATTGCGGTATCTGCCCTTGCGCTGGCTTTGACTGCCTGTCAAAGCATGCGCAGTCCAGAACCCGTTGCGCAGGCAAATATCCCGAGCAGCTATACCAATGCGTCTGGTACTTCTGTAGCAGAACAGGGTTATAAAGAGTTTTTTGCTGACCCGCGTTTACTGCAGGTGTTGGATTTAGCGCTGAACAATAACCGCGACCTGCGTACTGCAGCACTCAATATTCAACGTGCGCAGCAGCAGTATCAGATTAGCGAAAATAACCAGTTACCTACGATTGGTGCCAGTGGCAGTGTACTGCGTCAGGACACTTTAAATAACAGTGCCCAGAACCGCGGTCCTATCACCAGTTATAACGTGGGGCTAGGCGTAACCGCATACGAACTGGATTTCTGGGGCCGTGTCCGTAGTCTGCGTGATAATGCGCTTGATACATTCTTTGCGACCCAGAGTGCACGTGATGCGACCCAGATTTCCCTGATTGGTCAGGTTGCACAAGCATGGCTCAGCTATTCGTTTGCCAATGCCAATCTGGCTTTAGCACAACAGACGCTGCAAACCCAACTTGAGTCTTACAATCTGAACAGGAAACGTTTTGACGTTGGGATCGACAGTGAGCTTCCTGTACGTCAGGCACAAATTTCAGTAGAAACAGCGCGTAACGATGTTGCCAACTACCGGACTCAGGTGGCACAGGCACAAAACCTGTTAAACCTTCTGGTGGGCGAGCCAGTGCCAACCAGTTTATTACCGGCACAACGTGTTACCCGTATTACTTCCAATACTGCACTAGGTGCGGGATTGCCAAGTGATCTGCTGATTAACCGTCCGGATATCCGTGCAGCAGAATATCGTCTGTCTGCAGCAGGTGCCAATATTGCGGCAGCTCGCGCACGTCTGTACCCGACCATCAGCCTGACCGGCTCTGCAGGTCTGGCGTCAACTGATCTGGGTGATCTGTTTAAGTCTGGTAGCTTTGTCTGGTCAGTAGGCCCAAGTCTGGATATTCCAATTTTTGATTGGGGTACCCGTCAGGCCAATATCCGCATTTCTGAAACTGATCAGCAAATTGCCCTGTCAGATTATGAAAAGTCGATTCAAACTGCTTTCCGTGAAGTCAGTGATGCCCTGGCAGTTCGCCAGAATATTGGTGATCGTCTTGCAGCTCAGCGCCGCCTGGTTGAAGCAACCAATACGACCTATCGTTTGTCACTTGCACGTTTCCGTGCCGGGATTGACAGCTATCTGAGCGTACTGGATGCACAGCGTGCTTCTTATGCTGCAGAACAGGGTTTATTATTACTTGAACAGGCCAATCTGAACAATCAGGTTGAAGTCTATAAAACCCTGGGTGGCGGCTTAAAAGTCAATACGACCGACATCGTGCCAAACCCACCGTCTGTGTCTGAACAACGCCGCGCGGCCGAACAGCAAGCGCAATAAATTCCAGACAGATCAAGAAAAGCTCACTTCGGTGGGCTTTTTTTATTGCATTTTCAAGGTAGTTTTCCTATTGTCATAGGCTAGCGATTTATTTAGAAAACATACACATGTTACTTAGCAATCTGGAATCTGTACCGGGACATACCATTCGCCAGCAAATAGATGTCGTTTATGGAAGTACCGTACGCAGCAAGCATGTCGGACGTGACCTACTGGCCGGGCTAAAAAATATTGTGGGTGGTGAACTTACTGCCTATACCGAACTACTGGAAGAATCCCGTCAGGAAGCGATGAACCGTATGACTGAAAAAGCTCGCAGTATGGGGGCCAATGCAATTGTCGGTATTCGCTTCTCGACTTCTAATATTGCCCAAGGCGCTTCTGAGCTCTTTGTTTATGGTACAGCCGTAGTGGTTGATCCAATCATGCCAAAATTACCCGATCCTTTTCCGCAGGCAGATTAAAGCATGGATGGTTTAATTTTCCAGGTCATCATTTTTGCCATTCTGTTTAGTGTCGGGTTTGGATTTGGCCGTTATAACGAACATAAACATTTTCGCTATCTGGATGAACAGGAACAACGTCTGGCATATATTCAGATGAACAGTAGTCGCTTTATCATATCTGAATATTCTGGACAAATGATCAGTAGCAATGTGGTTATTTCCCATGATTATTTTAAATATGCCATTGCCAATGTCCAGAATATGCTGGGGGGCCGTCTGACCAGCTATGAAAGCGTGGTAGAGCGCGCACGGCGTGAAGCAATTGTACGTTTAAAACTTGAGGCTGAAAAAATCGGGGCGACCCAGATTATGGGAATTCGTCTCAGCACCACTGAACTCGGCATGCAAGGCGGTATGGTGGAAGTCTTTGCTTATGGTACTGCACTAAAACAGCCTTCTTGACCGAACTGAATGTCTACCCAGAAACTCTGCCGAGCTGATCCAGCCCTGCTACACGATTCTGGTACTCAAATGACTAAACCTGAATAGACATACCGCTTTAAAGAGGAAATAGAGCGATAGGCAGTCATTGAGTCCGACTTCAAGCCGCTGGAATCATCTTTATTCCCTATTATTCTGTGCTAGGATATTAAGTAATCAGCAGAATAAATATAAATAAGATGATGCAGTTTCTCGACTCTATAAAAACTACACTTCAATTCCATCTGTATTTCTTTATTATTTTCCCAGCCATCTTGGTATTTTATCTGGTCTTACAGACCCTCACTCCTTTAAGCTGGTCCAGCTGCCTATTAAGCAGCTGGAATATCGCGATCTATGCTTATTTGTTTTTTACTATAAAAAAGCTTTGGCACATTGACCACGCTCATATTCTGCAACGTGCCATGCAACAGGATGCCGGTAAATGGATCATTCTATTTCTGGTGATCATTACGCTGATCATTTGTTTTATTGCAATTATTATTGAAATTAACCATTTACCCAAAAATCCCCTGATTAGAACCGGCCATTTAATCCTGTCTGTTATCACTATTATCTCAGCCTGGTTCCTGATGCATACGATTTTTGCCATTCACTATGCACATGATTTTTATTTGGCTCTGGAAAAACAGCAACAAGGCGGACTGGATTTTCCCAACACCGCGAATCCAACTTATCCGGACTTTCTATATTTTAGCTATATCATCGGAACTTCTGCGCAAACGGCAGATGTCTCCATTACTTGCCAATCTATGCGGGTGTTAAATACCCTACATCTGCTTTTGGCTTATGGATTTAATACCACCATTCTGGCTATCAGTATTAACGTCACGGCAAACTTTATCAGCAATTAAAAAGTGTCCTGAAAGAGGCAGCACACTGAAAATAGCCATCTACTGCCTCTATCTACTAGTATTCTCTAGTCTCTACATGACCGATTTTAAAGTTAATTATCTTGCTTCATAATTTCAGGCAGTCAGGTTTTTACGCAATTCATCTTCAACAATGCTGAGTTCAATTTCACTAAATTTACGAATCTCACCTTCGGCATGCTTTTCTAACATTCCACCCAGCAAAGGTACTTTAACTTTCACCGTCCAGTTTAACTGAAACTGGATCTGATCTTTATCTCCAGTGACTGCACGCTGACAGGTAGCCTCAATCGGCAAATTGGCCCCAAGTTGTACCGTCGAGGTCATTTCATCCAGATTACTGACATCGGTACGCTGCAAACGGAATGCATCTTTAAGTAGTTTTTTTGCCATATCCGGAATATTGACATCCAGGTTATAAGCACGTTTCAGGGTATACATATGCCCCTGCTTTTCCGAAACCAGAATCTCCAGATTTTGAGCAGGAATTCGATGGCAGACTGCCTCATGTAAACGGATATCATTGGCTAAACGCTTAAACTCATCAATGGACACGCCATTGATAATTGCTTTTACGGTAAACTGATGTGCCATGCTATTTTTCCTTATTTTTATTAAGTTATTTACTAACACCACTTTTGACAGCGGCGAATAAAAACCAAACACAGAGATGACTCTGCAATTTATATCAACTCTATAATAGATGTCATTATTCTTTTATCGGGAAATAGCGGCAATCCGGTCAATGTTTGCAACATAGTTTTGCAAAGAACTGTGCCTGACCACAGCTGATCCGTAGCTGCATTTCGCCATAACAGATCACTGCATAAAACTCTTCGGCACCATCGTCCAGACCTGAAGCAAAATATTCAGTACCAGAGGGAAAAGCCTGCAACCAGTCAGCCTTATAAAAATCTGCAACTGATTCAAACTGCAAATACAATTCAGGCACTGCCTCGATTTTCATCGCCAGAGCCATAAATTTCTGTAATTGTGCTTGATGAAAATCAATAATCATGAACTTCCTGCTTCACTTCCCAGATTGTTCTTAAATAACTGTGCCACGGCTATGGAGAAAGTTTTGCGGTTTTTTTCTCTAGCACCATGGCATATGAGAAATGGGATATATGGGATATATGGGATATATGGGATATATGGGATATATGGGATATATGGGATATTCTCGCCCAGATAAAGACAAAGCTGGTAAAAAGTTCCATCTGATTTCATCAAGTTAAATCGACTGAGGTACACGGCTTGAGATCTTTAATATTAGAGAGCGAATAAAAGTTGTCTACCTAAGCACAGTCTGGATGCAAAAGGTCAGTACGGATTTCCTGCCGGTGCTCTTCTGCAAAACGGTCAACATGCACGTAAAATATTCCATAGCGGCCGACATAATATTCTATTGATTGATCATAGAAATTCCAAAAAATTGACCATTCCCCTAAATCCATCTGACGGATCTGGGTGCTACAGTGCATTGGCATCTTTTGTAATACTTCCTGCTGTAACTGTTCAGCCTGTGCTCGATTCCCAATATGCACCTGCCGTTGAAAGAATAGCTGTGCCACATCATCAAACAGTTCCAGCTCATATGCATCCACTAGATACACCTGCTGCTCTTGCTCGATGACTTCTTGCTCTGTAATGCTGGAAATCTGTACCTGTTTTTTTAGGCACTTATGAGCCAGATGACGCTGAGCCTTATACATTTTCCTGCCCACAATCCAGGCAGCATTCAAAATGAATAAAACACATAATAGGAGGAGTAATTTCAGCATAATTGATCATCTCATGTGACTGATTCTTTTTTATTTTATTTTTATCGCAGCAGGCGCAGCATTTACTGGAATAGCCCACGTGGATCCAGAATACGTCTATTTTTTAGACAGTGCAAATTTAAGGCTTATTTTTATAATTTATCTTCTTTTCTGGAGCATTTTCACCCCCTTCTCGAGTTCATTTTTATTTTAAGATTTAATTTACTTTGATTTTTATCTTTAGCTTCATCATGAAACTTAGGCACTTGAGATAATAAAAAAGGACAAATCCATAACAGACCTGTTCTTCAGGCGTATGGATATCAGCAAAAATTCTCAAAATCACTACAATATTGTTCTGTTTTTTACCTAGTGTTTTTTTATCAAATAAACCCTTCCTATAAATATTTGAGAAAATGAATAAGATTATGATTCGGGAAGGGAAGATCGAAGATATACCTCAGATTATTCAGGTGATTCATGACAGTATTCAGTCCTGTGTTCTGGATCATCAGCGTGAAGCCAGCAAAATTCAAACCTGGCTAGAAAAATTTGATCATGCCAGCCTGATTGTCGACATGCTTTATAACGATTGCTGGGTTTACCTTGTACATGACAAGGTGGTCGGGTTCTTATTGGTCAGTGATACTGGAGAAATCCGGATGCATTATATCGCCCCTAACTACCAGAGACTGGGATTTGGTACCCAGTTGTTTCACCAGATGCATCACACCTTATTAAAGAAAAAAATTCATCAGATTGAAATACAGTCCACTCAGACCGCCTTGAGTTATTATCAACGCTGTGGCTTTCATCTGCATTCTGCCGAGTCAGAAGAGGAGGCATGCCTTCTTTATAAATATGTTTTTTAATCAGTCTCTTTCTTAATTTTTAACTGATCACGCCCTGCCTGTTTGGCGGCATAGAGTTGCACATCTGCAGCTTTCATCAGCTCATGAATATCTGCATATCCATGTGTTTGTGCAGTCCATGCTGCCCCCATACTGACCGTAATATATTTTTTTGAATCTGGCCGGTTCAGATGTTCCATACGTTGTTCCCGAATCTGCTCTAATACATTTTCCAGATTTTTCAAGGCAGTTTGAACTGGCATACCTGTGAGCAGAATCGCAAACTCTTCGCCACCATAACGTGCCAGATAACCCGACGGCGGCAAGGCTTGCTGGATAATCCTGACCAGATTTTTCAGGACTTCATCCCCCTTTAAATGGCCATAATAGTCATTATAGTTTTTGAAATAGTCGACATCGAGCATGGCAAAAATCAGCGTATGTTGCGACTGCTGCCGGGTCTGCAAAAACTGCTGCTGGATTTCATGATTTAAAGCGCGCCGGTTAAAGGCACCTGTCAGTGCATCAGTATTCATCTGCTGCTCTAATTTAGCATTCAGTTCATGCAGTTGCTGGGTACGTTCTTTGACTTTTTGATCGAGTGAATTGTTGAGTGCGATCAGATTCAGGTTCAGCTGTTCGGTCTCATAAGTTTGATGCGCATAATGCCTCGACTGCCGGAACATGATTAATAACGCGTAGATACTGGTTGAGATAAAGAACAGATGCGTCGTTTTAATTACATTGATCAGCAATAGATAATCATTCAAAAACGTCAGACAGAGGAAAATAATCGCAATCAGATTCAAACGCGAATAATGTTCTTTATAGCGTAGAGTCTGATAAAAGCCGTACATAAAATTGGCAAGGATGACTAAAGCATAGATCGCACTAAACAGAGCCAGACGCTCAAATATTTCCGGAGATGAAAAAAGAGTGATAATAATATTAAAGACCAACAATATAACTGCAATATAATAAATCACCGGATTCAAATAGCGCCGGTTAAACAGATGCATATAGCTGAGAAAAAAGAATGCCGCAAAAAAAGTAAACAAATACTCTAATCGGCTTCCCCACAACCAGTTGATATTGGTAAACACTGAATAAGCATAGGGTGCAGAAAACAGGTTATGCATGGCCAAAAAGACAATAAACCAGCCAAAAACAAAGATACTTTTACTGTTGCGTTCTCGAGATCCTCTGAATATCGAAAACAGAATGGTAAACACCCCTACCCCAAATACTGCACCGCACACCATGGCAATACTCATCATGAGCTGCTGGAATTGGCGATTGATTGTCGCCGCAATGCCGATCTGCATTGGTCGTTCGAGGCCGCCATGCAAATGGGTATAATTCGAGGCCTGAATACTTAAGGTAATATATTCAGTGTCTGGAACAAAATAGCCAATCCGCGGTGCTTTTTCAGTCACCTGTTTTTCAGGTGTGGTACTGATTTCTCCGAGTCGAACAATAAACTGTCCATTGACATACATTCGATAGGCGCCGTACTGGGTTGGAATACGGATCGCGATCCGTCGTCCGAGAAATTCTTTTGGAATTTTAAAATGACCAATGAAAGTCCCATAACCCGCATTTGAGCCTGCCAAAGTTTTAAAAGAAGCTGGCAATTGAACGGTTTTTGACTGGAGTATGGAGCTGGGCTGGATTATAAACTGGTTTGGGTAGAACCACCATTTTCCCTGCAAAGAACTACTGCTATGTTCGGTAAAATGGACTTCTGTAACCTCATTTTGAGATTGCTGCTGAAATGATGGCAATGTGAGTTCGTTCTGAGCGATCGCTGGACTAGTTATGCAAGTCAACCAGCTAAAGGTCCAGATAAATACGATAAAAAAGACATTCCTTATCAATTTATGCAAATACGTTATATCTCAAGATAATTGTTTATTATTCTTATAATTTACAAGGAATATTTATGATTTCAAATGTTTTTTGTATTTAGTCCGGTACAGCCTGTATTGGGCCGACTGCACCGGAAAAGCTCAAATATTTTAATTAGAGAAAACTATTTATGTCTCGCTAATTATATTGTTTTAATCACGTGTTTTTACATCAAACAATTCAATTTCAAAAATCAGGTTAGAATTGGCTGGAATGACCTTCCCCATTTTACGTTCGCCATAAGCCAAATGTGCAGGTACCATCAGTTTACGTTTACCACCAACTTTCATTCCCAGAATGCCCTGGTCCCAGCCTTTGATCACACGCCCTGTACCAATGACAGTTTCAAAATAATTGCCCCGGTCAATGGATGAATCAAACTTGGTTCCATCTTCCAGCCATCCAGTGTAATGCGTGGTAATTAAAGCGCCTTTTACCGCTTCTTTCCCTTCACCTACTTTTAAATCAATAATTTCAAGTTCGTTTATCATCGTCATTTACCTGAGATTAGCACTAAATTTAGAGTTCAGTATAAACTGGATTGAGCTAAATTCCTTGGCCTTTAGCTTCAATAGGTCAAAAGCTGAGTTTCTGAATCTTTTTATCCTGTAATAAATACTGGGTTAATTTCTGATGATTTTTAGCTGACCCCATCAGGATCCAGCGGCTTGTAATCAGCTGGTCGATTTTTTGCTGGCTGGAATGAATTACTTTTAATTTGTATTGTTTAAACAGTTTTTCATAATGTTCCGGCTCATGCTGCTCAAAAGGACAGACAATTTCGTAGTTACGTTCATGATTCAGATGCTCGATACCACGTTGCACATAGACCAATAGGACCAGTACGATCAACACGATCACCGTTGTCCAAATACTTAACAGTTCATAACCCGCACCGACTGCCATGCCCAGTGCCGCTGTCATCCAGATCGTGGTTGCAGTGGTAATACCAGAAACCCGGTTATCATCTTTTAAAATTACTCCGGCTCCCAGAAAACCCAAGCCGGTTAAAACATTGGCTGCCAGACGGTCAGGGTTGTCCACGCCGATTTTTAAAGAAATAATGGTAAACAGACAGGAACTCAGACTGACTATGATCATGGTGCGCAGTCCGGCAGATTTACTGTGATATTCCCGTTCTGCCCCAATGATTGCACCAATCACGACTGCTAATAGCAACTCATAAAGTTCATGATACATGCTTCGTCCAGAGAACTTATTTTTCTCTCCAGATATACGAAATAGTGAGGCAAGGATACAAGTTGAAACTTGCATCCTTGTGAATTCTTATTGTAACTGTTCCCACTCTACAATCACTTGACCCTGATCACCAATCAAGGTCCATTCCCCATCCATCACATTTAACTGTAACTGCATGGTGCGTGCACCCAATTGTGGTAATGCATCAGTGGTTGCAGTGGATAATTTCCATACTTCCACATTTTTTAAGGTTTTTAACTTGCTGCTACGCTTATACCATTCATCTACCGCAGAACCATAGGTCACGACTGCGACCTGCTTGCAACGCGCACTGGCCTTTTTGACTTTATCTTCGTCCGGACTGCCCACTTCAATCCATTTGACCAGTTGCCCGGTCAGATCCTTTTCCCAGAGTGCCGGCTCATCCGTTTCGAACAGATCCTTGGTAAATTCAAGCGCTTCACCAGCAAAACGTGCATAGGCCAAAATACGCACCATCAAGCGTTCAATGGTTTCCGAAGGATGCAGCGCCATCGTCAGTTGATAGTCTTCATAACGATGCGTATCCATATCCGCAATATTCAAATCAACTTTATAAATCGTCGCTTTTAACGCCATCACACAATCCTCAAATTTGGCGCTTAGCATATAAGATTTAGCACAATTTTGCTGAACAGATTTAGGTCAAAGATTCATTCAGCGCACTAGAAACAGTGCCATTATTTTTCCGGATCAATACGACATTGCATCAAGGCAGTTTCAAATGCCAGCCAATCGCATGACTGTTGATAAATCACTTCCACCCGGTTATCAATACCTTCATCTGCCGACTGATAATTGAACTGTTCCGGATTGAAATTAAAACTTTTCCAGCCCTGATCGGTATGGAAAATCCCCTTGATTCTAAGCCAGTCTTTTTGTTCACACAGCAGATCCAGCAGATCATAAAAATTAAACTGCCAGCGTTTTGGCAATTTCCAGCCTGCGACCTGATATCCCTGGGCACTTTCTACATAATGATAAGGCATCTGTTGAATGACTACGGAAGTGTCTGCGGACGAGATCGTCTGTTGCTGTTTTATCAAAGGCTGAATCTTACGGGCAGAACCCTGATACTTCTGCTTGATCTGTTCGATATCGAGTTGTCCGTGCTCGGTGAACAGCCACTGTTGCGCATAAGGTTGATATTCTGCCTGAAGTTGCGTGAGCGCTGCGTTATCTTCGGCTGTCATCAAGTCAGCATGTGAAATCACCACGATATGCGCTGCCTTGAGTTGGTCTGCATACAGGTTTTGCTGGGTCCAGTCCCGGTCATGCAAACGCGAACCATCTACCACGGTGACTAAAGCCTGCATGTTCAAATGGCTATGCCAGTGCGGTTCGGTCAGCTGTTCCAGTAATTGTCCCGGGTGCCCCAGCCCGGTAGGTTCGATAAACAGGCGATCCGGTTTCACTTCTGACAGCAAGCGCGATAAGGCGATCTGCATCGGCAATTGACTACTGCAACATAGACACCCGCCTAGTAGCTCTTTGACTGCATAACCCTGATCTTGCGGCAATAACTGCTGGTCTACCCCAATCTGGCCAAACTCATTCATCAGCACTGCCCAGATTTCCTGTTCCGGTTTCTGCTGTAGTAAATGTTTGAGTAGTGTGGTTTTACCTGCACCTAAAAATCCGGAAATGATATGGACAGGAATAGCCTGTGATGCTGACAGAATTTTCAAAATCGGCTCTCAAGAGATTGAATAGAAATAGCAATGCTCTGCATTATAAAGCACACCCAGATTATAAAATGCGTCTTCTTAGTAAACACATGATGAAATTACAAAGACCAAAATTCATGGAATGATCCAGAATTATCAATTTGCTATGTTAACTTTTATTGCCAATTTAATTTTTGAAATATTCATACACATTTTTATTGAATAAAACCCTGCATAATTAACAGAAATAAAACAACTTTCTCAGTTTTGTATTGCTTCGGTTATTGCCTACGTGTCGCTTTTGTTAATTGGTTTGCCTCGTAAAAATTCAGTGCTTAGGATGAGCATCTGTCGAATTGATGTGATGGTCAATTCCGCAGATTAATAACCTGAATAAAAGGATGCCAAAAATGAACTATGCACAAATCTTACTCGCCACGACTCTTACTGCTGCTGCAGCTACCAGTTTTGCAGACAGCAAAACCACAGATGCAAAAACCACCACTGAAGAAAAAGTGGTCGTGAGCACCCAAGAATTACCTGAATCAAATGCGCCGGTTGCAGGTGCATCTGCAGAGCAGCCTGCTGCCTCTGAAGCAGCTGCGTCTGAAGCTACTGCAGAAAGTACAACACCAGCAAAACCTGCTGCACGTTAAGTTATTAGATGACTCGTTTAACCCTATAAGGATATTCGTGACAGTATTTCTCCAGTAGGCTGTGTCCTAGGCTGTCCGATATTTTTCGATGCTGAATCATGCTTGATGCTGGTTCAGCATTTTTATTGCACAGAATCTATTTAGAGCCATAGTCAAAACTGATCACAGAATTAATAGCAGCTATCAAATTTATATTAATTTTATTTTTAAATTCAATTGATTAGCTAAAAATAATCTATCAAATTCAATATTAATCATATCCTTCAGCTACTATCGCATAACTTGTTTCTGGTGTTCAGCTGCTCCTTAATAGCCTTAAATGCAAGTCGATTGAATGGACATTCGCTATGAGCAATACCAATTACACTACTGAAGTGGCAATCCTAGGTGCCGGCCCCGTAGGCTTAACCCTTGCCAACTATCTAAGCAAACAAGGCGTAGTTGTCACGATTGTCGAGCAACTGGATAGTTTGATTGATTACCCACGTGCGATTGGAATCGATGATGAATCCTTGCGTACTATTCAGTCTTTAGGTTTAGTCGAACAAGTTTTACCACATACCACCCCAAATCATGCAATGCGCTTCTTGACTCCGAAAGGACGCTGTTTTGCTGATATTCAGCCTTTAACGCGTGAGTTTGGCTTCCCGCGCC
Source organism: Acinetobacter sp. 226 (assembly GCF_048147925.1). NCBI lineage: Bacteria > Pseudomonadati > Pseudomonadota > Gammaproteobacteria > Moraxellales > Moraxellaceae > Acinetobacter > Acinetobacter sp. 226. Next base: position 44,295 of record NZ_JAYWYX010000022.1, read on the forward strand.
GTAATGCTTTTATTCAGCCACAAGTCGACAACGTGCTGCTGCAGGGCTTGAAACAATATAAAAACACCCAAGTGCTATTCTCACGTCAATTGACCCATTTTAGTCAGGATGCTGAAGGCGTGACACTCAATCTGCAAAATAAAGATGGCGTTGCAGAAACCGTACGCGCTCAATACCTGATTGCCTGTGATGGCGGTAATTCTTATATACGCCGTAACCTGGGTATTGCATTTGAAGGTGAGACTGCACCGAATCAATGGATTGTAATCGACCTTGAGAATGACCCTCTCGCTACACCGCATATCTATTTATGTTGTGATCCGGTACGTCCTTATGTATCGGCAGCATTGCCACACAGTATTCGACGTTTTGAATTTATGGTCATGCCAGGTGAAACTCAGGCAGAACTGAGCAAACCGGAAAATATTGCCAAACTTCTGTCCAAGGTTTTACCAAGCACGGATGGTATTGAAGTGATCCGTCAGCGTGTTTATACCCATAATGCCCGTATTGCTGACAAATTCCGTGTCGACCGTATTTTGCTTGCCGGTGATGCTGCGCACATTATGCCGGTATGGCAAGGACAGGGTTATAATAGCGGTATGCGTGATGCCTTTAACCTGGCCTGGAAAATGGCAATGGTCATTCAGGGCAAAGCGACAGCTGAACTGTTGGATTCTTACCAGATCGAGAGGAAAGACCATGCCAAAGCCATGATTGATCTCTCCGTTATGGCCGGCCATGTACTGGCACCACCGAAAAAATGGCAGGGTTTTGTCCGTGACGGTATTGCCTATGCCCTGAACTATATCAAACCCATCAAACAGTACCTGCTGGAAATGCGCTTTAAACCGATGCCTAAATATCATGACGGCGCACTTTTGAGTAACGGTGCCAAGAACTCTCCAGTCGGCAAGATGTTTATCCAGCCACAGGTTAGACTTGAGTCAGGTGAAAAAGTTTTACTGGATGACGTAATTGCTAATGATTTTGCAATTATTGCTTGGGGTGTAGACCCGCAATGGGGTATTTCGGATGCCACCATGCAAGTCTGGAAAAAATTAGACGTCAAATTTATTCAGGTCATTCCCGAAGTTCAACTGGACAATAAAAACCGCAAGCAATTTGAAGGCGTGATTACCGTTGGTGACATCGGCACTGATATTCGCAGCTGGTTCGGTAGAACCACTGAGTCAGTCGTTATTTTACGACCTGACCGTTTTGTGGCAGCCTTGGCGATTCCACAAACACTGGATCATATCAGCCAGCAGCTGTTTAAAAAGCTACATGTAAAATAATTACGAGCATAAAATACATTTACTGAATTATATTCAGAGGTCTGACCACGTGAAAGCGTGGTCTTTTTTTATGTGTATTTTTCTTGCATAGGGCTGGTTTATAAGTTGCTTTCTTTAAGGTCAATGTCTCATTATTCAAGAAAAAGAGCATGTCTGTCAGAAAATATATGAACCACACTTTTTTTTATTGAACTTAGGCATTGATTTTCTGTAACCAGGGTATATCTTTCATTGAGTCACGCTGCGCCAGCAACTGAATAAAGGGCTTGAACTCATCCAGATAGGGCAATATTTTCAAAGAAATGGCAAAAATCAGCCAGTACCCCAGAAATACATCTGCAGCTGAAATTTTCTCACCCAGCAGATATGGATTGGCTTCTTGCATACCTTTTTTGAGAAAGGCTAATAGGCTCTGTGCATGACCAAAGCTCAAGCTCCGTGTTCTTTGCTCAATCTGTTCATCCGGTACGCTCAACCCTTTTAAATCCATAAATTCTGTTAAAGGGCCATGAGTAAAGAACATCCATTTCAGATAGGCACCGCGCTTGGGATCGTCCAGAGTCGGTGCCAAACCTTTTTCTATATATTTATCGGTCAGATAGGTAAAGATAGCCGCAACTTCAGTAATTATCACGTCCTGATCGACCAGACAAGGTACTTTGCCCATGGGATTAATCGCTAAATATTCGGCCTGATGCATGTTTTCATAAGGTACGTTTATAATTTCAACCTGGTCTGTAATGCCCAACTCCTGTAATAAAAGCATTACAGTCATGCCACGGGACTGGGGATTGCTATATAACTTCATCATTTTTATTCACTCTTTGCTGTTATTTTAATTTTTTAATGCAACTTTTTTATTGGCTGCCTTTGATTTCTCTCAATGCAAGAAAAATCAAAGATATCATGTTAAAAAGAAATCTAGTATAAAGTGCTTCGATAGCCTGTGAAGAACGATTATGTGACAGATTTATCTGCCGAAGCCTTTTTGCTGTTTAAAAACATGCTGTGCTATCAGGTCTTTCTTTTTTAAAAGAAACCCATATAAAACTGTTCTTTCAGGATTTTTAAAATGAGTTCAAGCAGCTCGTTTTTCTGCCCTTTACGATAACTGGCATACAGATTAATCATCGGCAAGGGTTCAATGGTATTTTTGACGATAATTTTATCCCCCAATAACGGGATCACATAAGCCGGAACCAGGCTCCAGCCCACGCCCATCCCGACCAGATTGACATTGAGCAGGATATTGGTTGAGTGCTGGACCACATTCACATTCAGTTTGGATTGCTTGAAAAAGTCAGTGATGATTTTATGGAGTTGTGGTGAAGCATCTTCATCACTAATTACAAAATCCTGATGATTAAAGCTCTTGATACTCACATGGCGCTGCTCGGCAAGCGGTGAATCCTTGGGCATAATCAAGGCCAGCGGCTCACTAAAAATTTGCACATGTTCCAGCTCATCAGACTCATCGACATAGCGGGTAAAGGCAATATCAATCTCGCCTTTTTTTAAGGCCTTTAACTGGCTGGCATCGGTCAGGCTATGAAAATGAATTTTAATATTCGGGAAATGTGCGCGTATATTCGGCATGATATAGGGGAAGATTTTCATTTCAGCGACCGGCACGAAACCGATATTCAACTGATCCTGCTGTGCATTTGCGATCTGTCTAGCGCTCTGTATAGCACGCTCTGCATGTTCAATACTCAATAAGGCTTCTGTTAAAAATGCCTGCCCAGCCTCAGTCAGCCCCACCTTACGGTTATTGCGCTCTAGCAACTGTACGCCTACCTCACGTTCCAGATCCTTGATTTGCTGGCTGAGCGAAGGCTGTACCGTATTTAATTTTTCCGCAGCACGGGTAAAGTTCAGCTCCTGTGCCACGGTCACGAAATAGCGTAAATGTCTTAATTCCATCTTATCACTCCAAGCCTGCAGGGCGCTTATGTCGCTTTTTGGCAACATACTGACGATATACCCATATTGTCATCATGACGAGTACAGCACTTAATATATAGGTGGTTTCAAAGCCCCAAGAGGCAATCAATATTCCGATGACTACTGAACCAATCGCCAAACCCAGATCAAACAGGGTAAAGAAAGTTGAAATCGCATGTCCCATACGCTGCGTATCAACCGACTGAATCGCTAGCGTCTGCAGACATGGGAACAGCGAACCGTAACCAATGCCGATAAATACTGCCGATAACCACAATATCCATTGATTGGAAATCAGACTGACGATCACCAGACCAATAGCAAAAAACACAAAAGAAGGATAAATAACGGCACTTGGTCCCTTACGGTCATAAATCTTCCCGATCCAAGGTCTAACCAGCAGCATAGAGGCAGCAAAGACAATAAAGAATACACTGGTATAATCCAACAGCTGCTTGGTTTCACTAAATGCAGTAATAAAGCTCATGATACCTGAGTAGGCAAAAGCCGTCAGCAAGGCGACAAAACTCACCGCCAGAACTTTGACTTCCAGAATATCCTTCAAGCTCAGGCTATTCTTTTCTTTACTTATGGCATCACGTTTAGGTAACTCTGTAATTTTCAGCATCCAGCAGAAAATGAGTCCCAGAGAAATAATAACGGCGAGAACGCCAAATAACACCTTGAAACTGGTGATCTGAATGACAGTCAATGCCAGCAAGGGCCCAAACACTACACCCAGATTGGTCGACATGACGAAATAACCCATGCCCTCACCTTTGCGCTGATCAGGAATAAACTCATTGGCGACGGGTACTGCTACCGTAGTCAGAATACTGAACCAGATGCCATGTAAAAAACGCACCACTAACAGCGACCACATGCTGTCCACCAGTAAATAGCTAAAGGCAAATAAGGCAAAAACTATGCCTGCACTACGCATGGTGATTTTTTTGCCGAACTTTTCAATGATCATGCCGGAAAATGGCCGAATGGCAATCGATGAAGCCAGGAATAGCGTCAGTGCCAGACCAGCTTCTTTTACTGAGCCACCCAGATCTTTCATGATGTAAATCGGTAAAACCGTCAGCAAGGCAAAGTAATAAACGAACAGGAAAAAATTATTAAATAAACACAGGATAAATGAGCGATTCCATAAACGCTCAGCATTAACTGACATAATCACCAACTTTTAAGAAATAAGATCAAACTCAGGCTTGAACAGCAGCAGGATTCAGCACCAACTCGACCAGATTCTGGATATAGTGTTCATCTGGAATGCGGTTGAAAAAAATGATCTGGTAATGAATCGGGCCGTACAAGGTATCCAGCATCAAATCAAAAGGATAATCCGCACGGATTTCTCCGCGTTCAATCGCTTGCTGAATCAGTTGATGAATCTGTTGTCGCCGAGGTAAAAGATATTGCTGAAAAAATCCACCTGCCAGTTCCCGGTGATTGGCAATGACCACCAGTAAAGCCCGCCCTACTGGATGATTCAGTGCCTCTGATAAAAAAACGAGTTGTTGAATAAGATTGCTTTTCAAACTTTTGGAGGTATCCAGTTCAAATACTGAAGCGGTCTGTTGCTTAAAAGTATCCAATACCAGTTCCGATTTATGCTTCCACCAGCGATAAATCGTGGACTTGCCTACGCCAGCGCGTGCAGCCACATCTTCAATGGTCAGCTGATGATATTCACATTCTGCTAGCGCATCTGCGACTGCCTGTAAAATGCATTGCTGTCGTCGGGAACTTCTCTCGTCATTACTCATATTTTTCTGCTTAAGCCTTAAAAACGAAACGATACGTATCGTTTTATATTAGAATAAAATGTTATAAAGCTCCAGCCATAAACTAAAATTAATACAAAAAAAGAACTTCAAAAGATTAAGGAAGAATAGAAAAGAAATTGACTGATTTTTATTATTTTAATGCTGATAGAAATTAGATATATGGAAACGTCATTTCCGTATTTGAGACAGGACTTAATCAGACAATAGATGTTTTCACGACAGATTAAAAAACTGAATGTTAGCAAACCAGTTTTTTAGCGAAGAGTATTGCTCCGCAAGACAGGTTTCTTGCGAAGCTCCATTTTTTATTTTGCCGAAACAAAAGTAGCATCTAGACTGCATCAATTGAATTTGAAAAGAAAAACAACGTTATTCACTATAAATGATTAAGAGGTTATTTCTATATTTAACTTTGTGCGGTCTTTTTATAAATGCTGCATGAGGGATGATGGTTCTCTTGTAAACGCGCTATTTTGCGCTGTTCGGCTGCCTCAAAACGGCAACGCTTCCAGTCATTGTTCAAGTTTAAAGCTGGAATCTGTTTGGGTTTACCATGCTCATCTACTGCCACCATCGTGAAATAACAGCTATTGGTATGACGCACGGTTCTCTTTTGAATATTCTGTGCTTCTACACGAATACCAATTTCCATTGAGGTACGACCAACATGGTTAACACTGGCCAAAAATGTTACCAGTTCACCGACATGAATTGGCTCTTTAAAATTCACCTTGTCTACAGATAAGGTCACAACATAACTACCCGAATAGCGACTTGCACACGCATACGCCACCTGATCCAATAATTTCAGAATGGTTCCACCATGAACATTACCTGAAAAATTTGCCATATCTGGCGTCATGAGAACTGACATCGTTAACTCTGACTGGTCATCTGCTAATGCTGCAATTTGATCTAAAGGGGCCATCGTTTTCTTTGAACTCTTTGAATGATAAGGTTATCATTTATTATTATAGCGTTTTTAACGTGAATAAAATGTTCAATTCGGCAAATCGGGCATCATAATTATTGATATAGAAAATGTGTTCATACAGAAAAAAATATATTTAATTGCTTAAAATGTGAATTAAAAACAAAGTATAAATTATTCAATACCTGTTTAACCAAGGGCTGACAGGCCTGTAATTGAATCATCCATACTATCCCTCCATCAATCCAAATACTTAAAAAATAGAGGGAAATTATTAGAAATTTAAAGCTTTAGTAGTCTGAGCATTTCCTGAACTACATTTTGATAGCTCAAAATTTGTTGGCCATCCAAGATGGTTTCAACAGTGAAAGAACCGTCCTGATGGGCAGCTGTTACTGTAAAAATATAATGTTCGAATTGTGCCAGTTTGACCTGATGTCCAATTTCTATATGTGTCATGCTGTCTACATCTGCTGAGTGTTCTGTTTTAACTACATTCTGGCATGAACGGGGGAATTTTTGAATATTTGATCAACTTAAGTATACGAATAATAATGTTAAAATTAGAAATCAGAATTAATAAAGCTTATGTCTTAAAGTAATAAATTTATAATTCAATAGCTTATATTTCAAATTAGTTTTGTATTTGATAAAAAGTTAAAGCTACTTATAGACATCAGCACTTATCTCATCTTTCATAACAATTAGTGAGCTATTAAAGCTGATAATGTTTAATCCTAGTACTGAATATCCCCATCTTCTCCTTTGATAAAATGGCAATATTCAGAAAATTCATGTAAGAGATTTATTGGGAGTAATGATCCTTGACCACAAACTGCGGAATACGGTGCCCTCGGGCATAGTCGTGTTTTTGATAGGCCTGTGAAATTTCCATCAACTTTAATTGAGCTGCCTCAATACCAGCCTGCATGGTCAACTCTCTGCCACGCACATCAAAAATATGGCCTTTTTCACGCAGATCTGGCTGAATCACCACATCTGCATGCTTTAATTCTTCATGCGCCAGATGTTGCTGCATAATATTGATGTTCTGATTAAACAGTCCCCAGACATTGCTGGTTTCGGTATGAATAGGCTGTGCCAGAATATCCACCGCAATCACAATATCGGCTCCCAGGTCACGCGCCACATCTACGGGTACCGGGCTGACCAGCCCACCATCCACATATTCTTTACCTTGAATAACGGTTGGAATAAACATACTTGGAATCGAGACTGAAGCCCGTACTGCCTGTCCGGTATTGCCATAGTTAAAGACCACTTTTTTACCTTCTTTAAGTGCCGTGGCTACGACAAACATCGGGATTTTCATGGCTTCAAGCGGTGTCTGATCGACCTGTAAATTGACATAGTCTTCAACTTTTTTGCCATCAAAAAAGCCTTTTTTAGCCAGTTTGATATCACGGACATCATTGGGTCGCATCGTTAAGGCAATATTGCGCAGTTCAATCGCCGGCTTGCCACTCGCATAAAGGGAGCCCACGATGCTGCCCGCACTGGTTCCGACAATAAAATCGGGTTGAATACCTGCTTGTTCCAGTACTTCCAGCACACCAATATGTGCATAACCACGCGCACCGCCACTGCCCAGAACCAAAGCAATCACTGGACGTTGTTGGGTCTGCTTGATCTTTTGAAAATCAATTTGATTCGGACGTGCCTGAGCTTCTCCGCGTTGTGCAGCAGCTTGCAGAGAACTGGTAGCCGACGGGGCTGTCATTTGGGTCGTTTGGCAACCACTTAGGCCAAGTACACTCAGTATTACCATACTCAACGCATATTTCTGCATGCAGAGAATGTCCTCATTAATCTAAAGCAGCATAGTGTATAAACACATGCATAAATAGTCTGTAGAATTTCGTTAAACTGTCATACAGTTCAGCTACTTTATCTTCATTTTTCCTATAGCCACATGCCTTCGACCTCGCTGTACCGGATTTTCCTGATTTTCCTGCAACTGGGCTGCATTTCATTTGGCGGTCCAGCGGCACATTTGATATTTTTTCACCGAAAATTTGTCACCCAACTGCAATGGCTGAATGACACCCAATACAGTCAACTGGTCGCCTTGGCGCAACTTTTACCCGGGCCGAGTAGCAGTCAGGTGGGATTATCGATCGGCTATCTACAACGTAGCTATAGCGGTGCCGTGATCGCATGGCTGGGTTTTACCCTACCCTCTATGATTCTGATGGCCTTGGTAGCGCTCTTGGGTCAAAGCTATTTTCATATTTTAAACTCAAACTGCTTTCATACCATCCAGTTAATTGTATTTTCTGTCATCGCCTGGGCTTTCTGGCAAATGCTGAGAAGCTTCTGTAAAACGGCTTGGCAATATGCGGTCTTAATCCTCTCGGTGGTATTACTGATGGTAGTCTCAGTGAGTTTTAACCAGATCCTGGTGATTATGTTGGGTGCGATCTGTGGAATCTTGGCGGGACATTTTTCTCAATCAGATTCGAAACCCAAAGAAATCAATAAAATGGCAATCAGCTCGCCATATATTCGATCTGCCACTGCACCCTATTGGCTGCTGGCATTTATCTTGCCGTTTGTTCTGCTCCCCTTAGCTGGAAAATTATGGGGTGAATCAGACCTGCTATTTTTTTCCAATTTCTATCAAACCGGTTCATTGGTATTTGGTGGTGGTCATGTGATTCTGCCTTTGCTATATCAGGACTTTGTCACAACCGGTTTAGTCAGTGCACAATCTTTTGATCTTGGCTATGCATTTGCCCAGCTGATGCCGGGGCCTTTATTCAGTTTTGCCAGTTATATTGGCGCTTTGCTGCCTTGGACGCCTTATGTCTGGCTGAATGCAGTGCTAGCGACCTGTACAATATTTTTACCTTCATTTTTTCTGATTTTTGCCACCTTACCCTACTGGTCATGGCTGATACAGCAGCGCCATATTTATCAGGCGGTGATGGGCATCAATGCTGCCGTGGTGGGGCTGTTACTGTATTTATTGCTGGATCTTTCACAACGTTATTTTAGTTATGGCTCCGATCTGGTCTTTGTCGCGGTGATGATTACCCTGCTACGTTCAAAACTACCAGTCTGGTTCAGCCTGATTTTCGGCTTCGTGCTTTATCAAAGTTACTTAAATTTCTTCTAAATAAAAATTTGGCACAAAAAAGCCCCGAATGTTCGGGGCTTTTTGCTTCAAGTCTTACCAGATATCTGATTTAACCTTGTCTTTAAATTTAGGATGGTTATCCAGTTTAAATTCAGGTTCCTTCACACCACGCTTCAGCTGACCGGTATAGTCTTTGAGAAGCATCAACAGGAAAGGCATCAGCAACAGGATTGAAATCAGGTTGATACTTGCCATCACGCCCATAAACAGATCTGCCATATTCCAGATCAATGGCACACTCGCGATCGAACCGAAATACACCATCACCAATACAAATAAGCGGAAAATCAACATGACCCAACTATTGTTATTGATGAACTGAACGTTGCCTTCGGCATAAGCATAGTTACCAATAATCGAAGAATAGGCAAACAGGAACAGAATTAGCGCCAGGAAATCATCACCCCAAGCACCAATCTGGCTTTCAAGTGCCATCTGGGTCAAAGTCACCCCTTCAAAGCCTGCATTTTCATATACACCTGAAACCAGAATAATAATGGCGGTACATGTGCAGACCACAAAGGTATCAACAAATACACCCAGCATTTGGATCAGACCCTGATTCACTGGATGCTTGGCATCAGATGCCGCAGCAGCATTCGGTGCTGAACCCATACCGGCTTCGTTAGAGAACAGACCACGCTTAATGCCCATCATCATCGCCATAGATACCATAGCACCAAAGAAACCGCCAGCAGCAGCTTCAAACTCAAAGGCTTTAGTGAAAATAAGCTGGAAAATCGATGGCAAGATATCGTAATTGATTACTGCAATATACAGGGCCACTGCCAGATAGAGTACCGCCATGAGCGGTACAAAGCGTTCAGCGACTTTAGCAATCCGTTTGATTCCACCAAAAATGATCAGGGCTGTCATTACGACCAGAACCAATCCAATCCAGGAAATTTCAAAATCAAATCCGCCCAATGGTAAAATGACATTGGCCTGATTCCAGCCCCAGGCATGAGAGGTTGCCCCAATAATCGCATTGGCCTGAACGGCATTGAATACAAAGCCATAAGTGGTGATCAATGCAATCGCAAAGACAATCCCCAGCCATTTCTGCTTCAAACCTTGGGTAATATAATAGGCAGGCCCACCACGGAATTGCTGGGTCTTACTATCCCTGACTTTAAACAGCTGTGCCAGTGAGGATTCAACTAAAGCAGAGCTCATGCCCAGAAAGGCAGTAAACCACATCCAGAACACGGCACCCGGCCCGCCAATCGCAATTGCAATTGCAACACCCGCGACATTACCTACCCCGACCCGGCTAGCAAGACCAGTAACAAAGGCCTGGAATGGCGTAATACCATGCGCATCTCTGACCTTGCCACGGCTGCCCTTCATCACTTTCATACTGTGCCAGAACAAGCGAATTTGAACTGCACCTGTCGCTACAGTATAGAAAATACCGACTGCGACCAGAAACACAACCAAAAAGTCCCATAAAGGGCCATTCAGGGCATTAATCCAGCCCAGCAAGGTTTCATTTAACTGATCATTCATGTCACGTCCTTATGAGCCTATGACTCATCGTATCAAGCATAAAAATCATGCAAAAAACTTCAAAATCATCTGAATAACAGTGGCATTGATCAAATCAACAAAGAATGCGCCACATAATGGCACGATCAGGAAGGCTTTATGCGATGCACCGTACATATTGGTAATTGCCTGCATATTGGCAACCGCTGTTGGCGTTGCACCCATACCAAAACCACAATGACCCGCTGCAAGTACCGCAGCATCATAGTTTTTGCCCATGATACGGAAAGTGACGAAAGCTGCATACAAAGCCATCGTGATGGTTTGCGCACCCAGAATCACCATGAGTGGTCCTGCAAGGTCAGCCAATTGCCATAATTTTAACGACAATAATGCCATCGCCAAATACAGTGACAATGAAGCATTACCAAACACATCAATCGCGCGATCAAAAATCTGAACCTTGAAAATGCCTTCCAGTACATTACGCAGGAGTACACCGCCGCCCAATGCCCAGACAAATGTTGGCAGTTCAAAAGCAGTACCTTTACTGAAACCTGTCATAAACTCTGCAAAAGCCAAACAGCCTGCAAACAGGCCCAATGTGGTAATTGCATTATCGGCAGTAATCAGACGCAGACGATGTGGATATTCAAATTGTACGTATTCCTCTGAAGTGCTATCCATTGGGGTGTTGTCACGCTTTTCGATCTGCTGATCGGTACGTGCAGTAGCCAGGTTATAACGGTTGATCAGCAACTTGGCCAAAGGTCCACCAATGATCCCGCCGATGATCAGACCGAAAGTCGCACTGGCCATACCCAGTGCCAAAGCACCCTGAATGCCATGTTCAACTTCAAAAATCTCCCCCCATGCACCCGCAGTACCATGACCGCCGGTTAAGGTAACTGAGCCTGCAATCAGGCCAATCAGTGGGTCAATACCAAGCAGTGTTGCCAGACTCATACCGACTGCATTTTGCAAAACAATAAAAATCGATATAGCAAACAAGAAAATTACCAGACCGACACCGCCTTCACGCAACTTGGAAAAGTTGGCACTCAGACCGATCGAGGCAAAGAAGATCAACATAAAACTGGTTTGTAGCTCTGAACTGGTGGTGATGCTGTATCCCCACAGTGAATGCACCAGTAATGAGATGATCGCAGCAACCAAACCGCCTGCAACCGGCTCAGGAATGTTGTAGCGCTTTAAAAAAGCGATTTTATTAACCAGGAACCGCCCAAGTAATAAAACAATCACTGCGGCAATCAGGGTATAAAATGCGTTAAAAGTAAAATCCATAATTTTTTGCCCAAGATGATTCTGAATTTTTTATTATTCTAAAAGTCGTAGAGTTGACTATATGTCTAGCTCTCTCATTAGATATGCATCCGTTACATCCGGATTTAATCTATGACCTTTAGAAAACAAAACGTTTATCATCTCTTTCAAACTTATGAATATCATCGTCACGATCATATTCAACAAATGAGAGATTTATAAAAGCAACACCATTTCTATTCCGATACTCAGTCTTTTGGAAAATTGCAGGCAATCTTCAAACAGACATACATGCTAATAAAAAAACTGTGTTTTAAGCTCAAAAAACATTCACTGATTGATGAGTGCTTTCAACCTAAAGGCTTCATTCAAGCCATCTGGAATAGCGTTATTTCAAACAGATCTTGATCATGCAAAGCATGAATTAAGATGAAAAGTCGTACATTATGCTGTTTCTTTGTATAACGTTATATTGTTTTTTATTAGCAATAGTTAATAAAACTATAAAAAATAATTATAAGTTCTCATTTTTTATATGAAGATTAAACTATCTTTTAATTCAAAAAAAATATTAGTCTCTTACTCAAAACAGAATAACACCAGAATCCTGAAATTAAATTAACTCGATTTTCAGGCAAAATAAATGTGTTCTCTGTGTGAAATTGTTATTGTTAAATTGTTCAAACACTTGGGATTTAAGCTATTTTTTTCACTTAAAGACAATTTTCATAACGATCTTTATTCTAATCATTTAGAGGACTAAACTCGTATTTTGGAAGGCCAAATAAGTGCTCTTTGGCCATTTTTTGGATAAATCATTTTTATCAGCCGGTAAACAATGAATTTTTCCTATCCCCCCTTCTGTTTGTTTAGTTTATAGTCATTGCCAACTCAATAAGGATATTTGACTGGACTTTACAATGGATCAAAATTTTGTTCATGCGGTAGATCACACCATTACCTCTCGTCATTCAGTACGTGCTTTTTTAAATACACCCGTGAATACCGACACCTTAAAAGAGATTTTGGCCGTTGCCAGCCGTGCCCCTTCAGGCACCAATACCCAACCCTGGAAAGTGTATGTGGTAACTGGCAAAAAGCGCGATGAAATCGTGCAACGTGTCTGTCAGGCACAAATGCAAATCTATGCAAATCCGGAATTGTCACAGCAGTATCAGGAAACTTTTGCCTATTATCCTGAACAATGGATCTCGCCATTTATTGAACGTCGTCGTGAAAATGGCTGGGGTTTATATGGCTTGCTTAACATTCAAAAAGGCGAAAAGGAAAAAATGGCACGTCAGCAGTTACGCAATTTTGAACTATTTGATGCGCCTGTCGGCCTGTTCTTTACTGTCCATCGTTCTTTGGCGATTGGTTCCAAAATGGATGTTTCAATGATGATCCAGAATGTCATGCTGGCCGCAAAAGCCCGCGGTCTGGACACTTGCCCGCAGGCTGCCTGGAATCATTTTCACCCGATCGTACTTGATCTGGTGGGTGCTCCAGCCGATGAAGAGCTGGTCTGCGGTATGGCACTGGGCTATGCCGATCCAGAGCAGATTGTTAACAGCTTTATTACCCCGCGCGTTCCCGTAGAGGAATTTGCCGTGTTTATCGAAGAGTGAGGCAGGCAGGGCTAAGTTAATTGACTTAGCCCTCTGTCCGGATCAGTATTTTTATTGCCTGAGAGAACAGCCAGCATCTATGCATTTTTTAGGCTGGGCATTTTTATTTTAAAAATTGTCCAAGCAGAAATACAGACAAAAACCAGCATGATCAATGCCATATTCAGTAAAGCCTGCCAGAGCATAAAATTCAGTAATACGCCGCCCAGTAATCCACAGACAAATTGCATACTTCCCATAATGGCACTGGCGGTTCCTGCCCGTTCGCCCTGTTCAGCCATTGCCAGAGCCATGGCATTCGGACCAGTAAAACCGATGGCTGCCACTATGACAAACATGCCTGGCAGTACCCAGAGCACAGAGTTTACGTCCAGCCAGCCCAGCAGGATTAAAGCTGACACACCGGCAAACTGCAGATAGCTGCCGATCTTCAGGCGCTGCAATATCGAGAAACGTCCGGCCAGCCGCTTATTCAATGTCGAAAACAGCATGATGCCGACCGCATTTGCACCAAAAGCATAGGCAAACTGCTGCTCGGTGAGCTGATAACGATCCATCAAAATGGCCGAAGAAGCACTGATATAACAGAACATCACCGCACCGGAAAAACAGCCGGCATAAAGCGGGCGCCGAAAGCTGGGATCCTGAAAAATGCTACGGTATAGGCTTAATACCTGTTGAAAATTCAGCTTGAGACGGCGTTCTGGTTCCAAGGTTTCTTTAAAAAGAAAGTGCACACAAGCCAGACTCAGCAAACCACAGCCCATCAATACCAGAAATATCGTGTTCCATTCATAAAATTTTAGTATCCAGGCCCCCAGACTCGGGGCAATAATTGGTGCAATCGCAGTCACAATCATCATGCTGGCAAAGGCCTGAGCTGCTGAGTGCATATCCAGACGGTCACGAATTGCAGCACGTGCCATGACCACGCCAACACAGCCACCGAGAGCTTGTAAAATCCGGGCAGTGATCAGACTCCATTCATCCTGCACAAAGACACACAGCAAACTTGCCCCAATGTATAAGCACAGCCCAAAATACAGTGGCGGTTTACGTCCAATCCGGTCACTGATCGGTCCATAAATCAGCTGTCCGACAGCCAGACCAAAGAAATAGGCCGGCAGGCTATTGGAAACCATTTGAGTACTGACACCAAAATCTGCAGCCATGGCCGGCAAGGCAGAAAGATACATATCAATGGATAAAGGCCCGAGCGCACTCAGTGCTGCCAGCAACACAATCCAGGACATGGCATAAGGTTGTTGTACTATTTTATTCGATGTCATAAGCATGAAGATTTAAAGCGCTAATATGCAGACAAATTAACACAGTGCATAGTATGATTTAGCCTGAAATGAAGATTTATAAATCTACTATTTTCATTAGTATATTCAGATTCAGCTGTAAAACTGCAGCATAAAGGACGACCTTTGAAATCTTGGCTCACTCGTCTCAAGCAAACTACCTATAACACGACCTTAATGTATAACCTGCGCATGATGACGGCATTTGCAGGTACTGCCTTTGTCCCCTATTTTATGGGACAACAATTATTGACCATTCCACTGACTTTAGGGGTGGTTGCAGCCGGTTTAAGCGATATTGATGACCGCTTTTCTGTGCGGATTTTAAATCTGCTCTACACCTATATTGGCTTCTTTATTACGGCGGTTGGGGTATATCTGCTTTATCCACATCCAGTCCTGTTTGCCTTGGCATTGATTGTGTCCTGTATTGCACTGATTCTGCTAGGTTCTCTTGGCAGGCGCTATGCCACGATTTCCTATGGTTGTCTGGTCATTTCCGTTTACTCGATGCTCGGGGTGGAGCTGTTTGATGAATGGTATAAGCAGGCTGGCCTGCTGGTGATTGGCGCGATGTGGTATGGCTTGCTGTCAACGCTGAGTTTCCTGGTCTTCCCTACCCGACTGGCGCAAGACAAGCTTGCCATCTCCTATTCTGCGCTCGGTGACTTTTTATATGCCAAATCCAATCTTTTTGATGTGGATATGACCCCTAAAAGCTATCAGCAGAGCATGATTGAACTGTCGATGGAAAATGGCAAGCTGATTACCATTTTTAACGAAATGAAAACCGCCCTTCTGACCCGTCTGAAAGGTGACCGTGGGCAAAAAGATACCCGTCGCAGTTTGCAGTATTATTTTGTTGCGCAGGATATTCACGAACGTGCCGATTCGGCACATATTGACTATCAAAAACTGGCCAAGATTTTCCAGCATAGCGATATCCTGTTCCGCTTCCAGCGTATCATGTCAATCCAGGGCAAGGCCTGTAAGGATCTGAGTGAAAGTTTGCTGCAGCGCAAACCTTATGTACATAACCAGCGTTTTAAGCATGCATTTGATAACCTGAGACTGTCGCTAGATAAATTACGTCAGGATCAGCATTATGACCAGGTCTGGATCAACGCCCTATTTTCGCTGTTTCAGAACCTTAAATCGATTGATGCCCAGCTACGCAACCTGGAAACCGAACAGAGTATCAAGTCTGAACGTTTCAAACATATTGAAAACCAGCTCAAAGATGATGACCTGAAAGGCTGGGATGACATCAAGGTTCGAATTAAACAGCATCTGACCCCAGAATCGGTGCTGTTCCGGCATGCCATCCGCCTGTCGATTGTTCTGCTGATCAGCTATATCTTCGTACAGGTCAGTAATATTGAATATGGCTACTGGATTTTATTGACCGCCCTTTTTGTCAGCCAGCCAAACTTTAACGCCACCAAACGCCGTTTACGTCTGCGCATTATCGGTACTTTGGTCGGGATTATTCTCGGTTATGCCATTCTGTATTTTGTGCCCTCCATCGAAGGACAGTTATTACTTCTGGTACTGAGCGGAATTCTGTTCTTTGAATTGCGTAGTAAACAGTATGCACAAGCCACTGCCTTTATCACAATTTTAGCGCTGATCAACTTCAATCTGGATGGTATGGGCTTTGCTGCGGCCATTCCAAGGATGATTGACACCTTAATTGGCTGTGCGATTGCCTGGTTCGGTGTCAGCTTTATTTTTCCGGACTGGAAGTTCCGACGTTTACCCCGCAGTATCAAACGCAGCTTGCAGGCAGAAGTCAATTATTTGAATGAAGTCATCGAGCAGTATAAATCGGGACGTAATAATGGTCTGCAATATCGGATTGTCCGCCGTGCTGCCCACAATACCGATGCCGAGGTGGCTTCACTGATTTCAACACTGGCCACAGAGCCCGATATTGATCCGGTACAAAAATCACTGGCCTTTGAGTTCCTGTGTCTGAACCATACTTTTATCAGTTATATTGCTGCACTGGGAGCGCATCGGGGAAAAATTGAAGATCAGGACATCCTGAATCTACTGGACCACGCACTGGATAATATTCGTGATGCATTGCTGCAAGATGAAATGCCCGATTCGAGTACACAGAATATGATTGTGAATATTCGACAGCGTCTGTCTCATGAACGGGAGCAAGATCAGAAATCCCTGATCATTTTGCAGCAACTGTCTTTAATGTTTAGCATTTTAAATCAGTTAAGCCAGCTCAAACAAAGTTTAAGTCATGAGTGGGATGAACAGGCAACAGAATTGGGTTCATTATAATTTGGCTGATTTTGGAACAATATACTCACTGAATTGGTACAATTAATGCTAAACTTTTTACAGTTTAAAATCTGCTAGTTTCCCTATGACCGCGAAAAATTTATACGCTTATACCCTCCAGCCTGTGAACTATGAAATTTCAGAAGCCGAGCAACGTCATGCTCAGCTGGTGATCTGGCGTAGTACCAATAAAATTGGCATGAAAGCATGGCTGATTATGGGTGCTGTTGTTGCACTTTCTATTCTGGGCATTCTGCTTCTGAAGAACTACTCTACCGTGTTCTGCTGGGTAGCGATTGTCTGTGTGGTGTTGTATTACCTGATCCGTACCTTTGGTCTGGAATGGTATGTTAAACGCAAGATGAATGAATTTCCGGTTCAGGAAATCAAGGGCGTTCGCCTGGGCGTACAGCCGCACGGTATCGTGATGCGCCAGAAAATGGGTATGCAAGAAGGTGTTGGCGCGATTAGCTGGAAAGACATCTATGAATGGTACAACACACCAGAATTTATGTTGGTCAATTTCAAGGTTAAAGGCCAGCAAGGTGCATACATCCTGCCTAAACGTCTGGATAGCAAAAACTTTTCTTTTGCCACGATTCGCAAACATCTTGAAGCAGAAGTCGGTCCGGCAAAACAAATTTAACTGCTTCATTCTTTCATAAAAAACCTCCTGCCTCGGCATGGAGGTTTTTTTAATCACACAATATTGAATGATAATGAGAATAAATATTATCTTCAACATCTATAATTTAGGCTTAAATTTCAGTTATAATTTTGGCATTATTTTTATCGCTTACCCTTAATCTGACCACCATGATTAAAAAGACATTTTTCCAAATCCACTGGTTTCTGGGGATTACAGCAGGTTTAATCCTCTCGATAATGGGGGTCACTGGCGCAATCTATTCCTATGAACAACAAATATTAAAATGGATGAATAGCGACAGTTATACGGTTCAGGTTCAACAACGTGACAAACTTACGCCTGCCCAGCTATATCAGCACTTTAACCATACTGCACCTGACATGAAGATCAACAGTATTACCGTGGCACAAGACCCAAGTGCTTCAAGTGCTGTAAATGTTGCTAAAGAAGGTGCACGGCGTGGCCAGAACATCATGGTCAATCCATATACCGCAGAAGTCTTGCCAGAGATTAAGGGACGGGAATTTTTCCAGTTTGTTCAGCAGTTGCACCGTAATTTAACAGTGGGCCCGGTGGGTAAACAGATTACTGGCGCCTGTACCCTGATGCTGATCTTTTTCGTACTGTCAGGCCTTTATCTGCGCTGGCCGAAACGTCATTCGATCAAGCAATGGTTGTTTATAAAACCTCAACTGAAAGGCCGTAATTTTATCTGGGATCTGCACGCGGTTGTGGGGACCTGGGTAGTGATTTTCTACCTGATTCTGGCCTGTACCGGCCTGTACTGGTCTTATGACTGGTGGCGCAACGGTATGTTTAAGGTGCTGGGTGTGGAACGCCCACAACCGGAAATGCAGGCCAATGCCGGCAATAACCGTGGTGAAGGCCGTCAGGGTGGCGAACGCGGTGCTCGTGGTGAAGGACGTGAAGAAACTGGCATGAATCCAGAAAATATCTCTCGCGCACTGGATCTGAGCTGGGCTGGTTTTAATACTCAATTTGCTCACAAATACTCGACTGTGACATTTAACCTGCCGAAAAAACCGGATGGCGAAATGCAGCTGAGCTTTGTCGACCCTGTAGTACAGCATGAACGCGCCCGGAACAATGCTACTTATAATTACCGGACGGCTGAATTCACCAAAGTTGAAATGTACGAAGATAAAAAGCTCAATGAAAAAATCATGAGCAGCATGTTACCGGTGCATCGAGGCAGTTTCTTTGGTCCGATCTACCAGTTCTTTGTCATGGTCGCAGCCTTGTTGATGCCCTTGTTCTTTGTGACCGGCTGGATGCTCTATCTGAAACGTCGCAAGCAGAAAAAACTAACCTTGGCTGCACGTCAAGCTACAATAATTCAGCCTTTAGATCCAAATGCCAAACCGTGGCTCATTGCTTATGCCACACAAACAGGGGTTTCCGAGCAACTGGCCTGGCGTACAGCGACTGCCCTGCAGGAGGCACGGCAACCTGTAACCGTCAAGCCGGTGCAGCAGCTCACACTAGACGAGTTACAGAAAACCGAACAGGTATTATTTGTTGCCAGTACGTATGGCACGGGTGAAGCACCGGACCGGGCCTCTTCTTTCGAGAAAAAAATCCTGTCTGCAAAAGCTGATCTTAGTCATTTAAGCTATGCGGTATTGGCCTTGGGCTCTCGGGAATATCCGGACACCTACTGCAGCTTTGGTCATCGAATTGACCAGTGGCTACACCAGAATGGTGCGCACCAGCTTTTCAAGACCATTGAAGTAGATAATGCCAATAATGAGCATATTCAGCAGTGGAATACTGCACTTGCACGGGTGACTCGACTTGAACTGCAAGCAATGAATATTGATAAGACTTTTGATCAGTGGATCTTGAGCAAACGTGAACTGCTGAATCCGGGTAGTCTAGGTGCCCCTGCCTTCAATATCGAACTGGTTCCCGAGCATGAAGCCGTCTGGCAGGCAGGTGATATTGCCGAGATCCAGCCAGGAAATAGCCCGGAACGTATTCGTGCATTTATGCAAAAATACCAGATTGCTGCCGGTACACAGGTCCCATCTCTGCAACAAAGCATTGAACAGGTGCTTTGGGATCGTGATCTGACTCAGGCTGAACCTTTTGATTCTCTGGATCAGCTTCTCATTCAATTACCGACCTTGCCAACGCGCGAATACTCGATTGCCAGCATTCCAAGCCAGCAGGTTTTGCGGCTGGTAGTGCGTCAGAAAACCGATGCCGAGGGCAATCTGGGATTGGGCTCCGGCTGGTTGACTCAACATGCAGCGCTGAATGCACCCGTTGCACTACGTATTCGCAGCAATGACTCTTTCCACCTGATTAATGACAACCGTCCGATTATCTGTATTGGTAATGGTACCGGTATTGCGGGACTATTAAGTCTGCTCAGTGCACGTAACCGTCAGGACTATACCCAGAACTGGCTGATCTTCGGTGAACGTCAGCGTGAACATGATTTCTTCTTTAAAGAAACCATTCAGGCCTGGCTGCAAATGGGAACTCTGAAACGTCTCGATCTGGCCTTCTCTCGTGACCAGGAGCAAAAAGTTTATGTACACCATAAACTGCGTGAACAGGCTGAAGAACTGAAAGCCTGGATTGCTCAAGGTGCAGTAATCTATGTCTGTGGTAGCATCAATGGTATGGCCAGCGATGTAGATCAGGCGCTGACTGATATTCTCGGTGAAAGCGTGCTAGATCAATTACGTCTGGATGGCCGTTATCGCCGTGATGTATATTAATATAAGCTGATATATAATAAAAACCGGGCTATTGAGCCCGGTTTTTATTTGAAGATACAGAAGTAATAATAAAAATATTGATAAGAAAAAGGAAACGTAGATGCTCAAGCAACTGAAACGAAGTCTCAGCCTGATTTCTGGCTTGGTTCTCTGCATATATAGTATCTGGTTAATGAACCAGGGGCAGAGGCATTTTGCCATCCCCCTGTTTCTCATGATTGGTGGAGCACTTATCCTGTACACCCTGCTTTTTTCATCTATTCAGCGCTGGAAACAGAATTCCCGGTTCAGGACATGGTTCTGGAACTGTCTCTGGGGCGGTTTTTTTTGTTGGATCATCAGTGTCGCGGCCTTCTTCGCCTATATCCAGATGTCGATCAACTCCAATATTCCAACACAACCCGCTACAGCAATTCTGGTATTAGGCAGTGGCATTGACCAGGGTCAGCCTTCCCCCATTCTGAAAAATCGTCTGGACACTGCAGCAAAGTATGCAGAACGCTATCCCAATATTTTGATGATCATGACCGGTGGACGAAATCTCTGGGAAAGACAGAGCGAAGCTGAAGTCATGCAAAATTATATTCATAGGACCTATCCGCGGCTCAAAAATCCGATCAGTTTAGAAGATCAAAGCAGAAGTACCCAACAGAACCTGCAATATTCTCAAGTGATCTTGAAACAACAGAATATAGGACAACATGAACCCATTGCGATTGTTACCAGCGATTTTCATAGCCCTCGCGCGCGGGCCATTGCCAGACATCAGGGTTATCAACACGTCATTAGTCTGAGTGCCAGCACTCCCCAGAATATCCGCTACAATTCCTGGCTCCGTGAATATTTTGCTTTGATTAGTGGCTGGCTGCTAAATGAATATTCATTATTTCAATAAAAAAAATATTGAAAAACAGGAAAGTTAATTTAAACGAATCTGTCTGGGCAAAGGCATGTCCGGATTTTTAAACAGTTCCGGCTTTTGCATATAGATCTGATACAGATAGTTCTTAATATCAAGTAATAGTTTTTCTGGTGCCACCAGAATATTCTGCCCTTCTGGCGTCAGGTCAAGCGAGACAATGGTACTTTCCTGGCGTAAAAAAGGAATGACTTTTTCTACAAAATCCTTGAGGCTAATTTCCTGAATATCGTAATTCACCCAATTATCTTTAATGAGCAGTCGCGCCAGACCTTTACTGTGCCAGCTGGCAAATGCACGTTGTCCGGTAGGCGTGGCACACAAAGCCCAGCCATCCTGATAAAGCGCAAAAATGCCAGCATTGGCAACAATGGCTTCAATATATTGTTTATAAAGTTGTTGAGGGTTGTATACCGTATGTTGAAATTTGGACGCTGCCTTGCGCTGATAGGGATTTCTCATGGTCGTGAAATCTTAATATTATTATAATAGAATCAGATTCTAAGGAAAAAACAGAATTGAGGCAAGAAGATATGGTGGGCGCTGACGGGATCGAACCGCCGACATTCTGCTTGTAAGGCAGACGCTCTACCAACTGAGCTAAGCGCCCTGA